>CAYFQZ010000001.1:0-2128 GCA_964345305.1 uncultured Ignavibacteria bacterium
GAGAACCTCCCTTCTCCCTCCGAGAAACAGAACATCATGTTGTCAGGAGCCTGCGGCTCCTGACCTACGACTGAGACCGACTCAGGCGAATCCGAAGATCAGCGGCAGCAGAAAGGCCACGATGGCAGCCCAGACCACGTAGACTGGGAGGTAGCTTCCCACAACGCGCCGCATTTCTGCAAACCCCGACCTCTGTCGAACCAGCCCGACATAGGTCCAGCAAATCCAGGCGAGATGGACCATGATGATCAGATTTACTCCGAGGACGATCACCCGGTTGGGTGTGAATCCGAACGACGCCAATCTGAAGAGGATCGCTGTCAACGCGAGCATGTCCATCAAGAGCGTGACGACCACCAGGCCAAGGTTGATGTAGTCGACCACTCCAACCGTAGCCCCATCACCACGTTCCAAGATGGAGAAGACGGTGATGCCCAGCACTAACAGGAGCAGACCATTGAACGTGATGAGGAAGGATCGG
Organism: uncultured Ignavibacteria bacterium; assembly: GCA_964345305.1. Taxonomy (GTDB): domain Bacteria; phylum Zixibacteria; class MSB-5A5; order MSB-5A5; family SM1-73; genus SM23-73-3. The sequence goes on from CAYFQZ010000001.1 coordinate 482, forward strand.
TCGATGAACGGATTCTGCCCACCGACAAAGGCGACGGTTAGATAGGTAACCGCCATGGCGAGGAAGAGCGGAGCGAAGACCCGTGCAAGAACCATAGCAGTCCCGGTTCGACGAGCGAACACGGCGTCATACAGGTATGTGCCGGCGACGGGTACGGCCGCCGCACCGAAGACGGCCACGTTTTCGAAGTACCAATCCTCGATGTTGTCCGAAATCAGCTCGAAGAGCGCGACCGTCAGGCCGCTGAAGACCATTCCGCCCAACGCCACCAGGCTGGCAAGCACCAATAATTCACCGTTGTAGCGTACGAACCGGGCCCGCGCGTCCGTTTCGCGCCAGGCGTCTCCCATGAACACAAAGCCAAGGAAAGCCCAGAAGACGATGGGGAGGTGAATCAGCGCCATCACCACCGAATCGGTGTACCCTGGGAGCACACAGACGTAGGCGGCAGAAATAACAGCTAGACCCAGACCGGCGATCAAGCGAGCCGGACGGCGGCGCTCCATCCAAAAGTACGATCCCAGGGCGAGAATCGCCAACGACGGCGCGAAGCGAGGGTAGTACCAGTCCTCACCGAGCCAGATGGCCGGGAGGCGGACTGCCGCACCGAGGACCAGGGCGATCGCGACCGCATAGGCCAGCTTAGGACGCCACCCAGCTTTGAGGCTCGGCTGGCCGTATGAGAGACGGGCATGCCAGACACGCAGTACTATCGAGTTCGGGGCAACTCGCAAGGCGTCTTGGAGCGATCGGCGAAAAGCCTCCCCGTCCTGCTGATAAAGCGCCTCGAGTGCTTCGGGATCATCAAGAAGCTGGAGAATACGTTCACTCATCACCGTGTCACCTTGTGCGGTCGGCTTGACTGGTCATGCAGCCCCAGGGGCAAGTAGGGATCCACGATCGTTCGAGGGCGCGAGCTGACAGTGATTGTGCAGTCTCTACAGATCTGTAAAGACCGACTGCTCTTTGGGGTCTGTCGTAAGCTTCTGCACTCCATGCCCGCGATCTCACCCTCCTCTTAATCTCCTCCCATCAAGGGAGGAGAGAGCCTCCCTTCTCTCCGCGCGAAATGGAACATCATGTTGTCAGGAGCCTGCGGCTCCTGACCTACTGGTCACTGGTCAAGAAAGAAACCCCTTCTCTTTCATCCACTCGTCATTGTATATCTTGCTTAAGTATCTCGAGCCGTGGTCGGGGAGTATTACGACCACGGTCTTGTCCTCATCCAGATTCTTTGCCACTTGCAGAGCCGCTACGACAGCGCCTCCGCTTGAGCCTCCAGCGAAGATGCCCTCCTCCCTGCAAAGCCTTCTGGCCATATGAAAGCAATCCTTATCCGTAACCTGAATAACATCGTCCATCACATCGAAATGCAAAGTGGGGCAGAGCATGTCTTCGCCTATGCCTTCTACCTGGTATACGTGCGGCTCAATCAACTCTTTCCTCTTGAAGTAGTCATGAAAGACTGATCCGACTGGATCGACCCCTATGGCCTTGATCTTCGGATTCTTCTCCTTGAGGAACTTGGCCGCACCTGACATGGTCCCGCCGGTACCGATTCCGATGACCACGTAGTCCACCTTGCCATCGGTCTGCTCCCAGATCTCAGGTCCCGTGGTGTTGTAATGTGCCTCCGGGTTTTTCTGG
>CAYFQZ010000002.1:0-9070 GCA_964345305.1 uncultured Ignavibacteria bacterium
ATGCGGTGGGTGACGGTCCTTGGTCAGTCTTTTCTGCCGATCTGGATGGGGATCTTGACCTGGACTTGGCGGTCGCAAATTACATATCCGACAATGTCTCGGTTCTGCTGAACAACGGGGATGGCACCTTTGCCCCCCATTCCCTCTATGGGGTGGGAGACGCTGCAGTCTCAGTCTTTTCTGCTGATCTGGATGGTGATGGGGACCTGGATTTAGCGGCTGCAAATTACTGGTCCGACAACGTGTCGGTTCTGCTCAACAACGGGGATGGCACCTTTGCCCCCGATTCCGTCTATGCCGCTGGTGACGGTCCTTACTCAGTCTTTTCCGCTGATCTGGATGGGGATGGGGACCAGGACTTAGCGGCTGCAAATATTTATTCCGACAGTGTCTCGGTTCTGCTGAACAACGGGGATGGCACCTTTGCCAGCCAATCCGTCTATGTGGCAGGTAACGCTCCTCGCTCGGTCTTCTGCGCTGATCTGGATGGCGATGGGGACGTGGACCTAGCAACTGCAAATGGCAATTCGGACGATGTCTCGGTTCTGCTGAACGAGCCGGACTTTATTCGCGGCGATGCCAACGGAGACGGGGTGATAGACCTTGGGGATGCAATTTACCTGTTGAATTATCTTTTCAAGGGCGATTCTGCCCCCGATCCGCTGGAGGCAGGCGACGCCAACTGCGACGGTGCCGTCGAGCTGGGTGACGCCATCTATCTGTTGAACTATCTGTTCAAAAACGGGCCGCCGCCCGGGTGCTAACCAGCTGTTGGCAACCCATCCTGCTCCGGTTCAATCAGCCCCAGCTCTCGCCGAGTTGGGGCTTTTTGTTTGGAAGGTCAGCAACCACTTGAAGGCTGCGTTCAACGTTCCGTGAGACAGAGCATCACTTGGTTTTTCAGAAGACATTCCCAAATCGGCACGAAATGCCGTATCAGAGTGAAAGACTTAACGGGATCAAAATAGTCTCATTTGACATGGAGTCATCTCTAATCCAAAAACAATCAAAGGGTTATTTGAACGCAACTAGCAAGGACTTTGCGTCCTTACACACTTGACAAATCCAGGCAAGGGAGTATATTGGTGATAGTGGAAGGGTCCGAACGTAACTTGAAGGCTTCACTTTGCATTCCGGGGTTGTTTGACCATTGCGAATAAACATTAACTTCCTCATAAAGGAGCAGGGTTCCATGAAACAAAAGAGCACGATTGTATACCTGGTGGCGACCGTTTTGCTCGCCCTCCTCATGCTGCCCGCCATGTCCTCAGCGGATGTCGGCGGAGACGAGGGGGCGTTGCGAAATATCGAGGGTCACTACCAGATTCGGCTGAAAGACACCGAAGCTCGGGTGGCTGTTTACAAGCACGCGAACCGAATCAAGCGCTTATACGGCGAGGCTTTCTCTTCCGGAGCCAGCCCCGAGCAGAGCGCCGAGAGCTTTCTTCAGGCCAACGTTCGGCTTCTGGGGGTGGATGTGGCCGACCTAGGTGATCAGCATCTGCAGCCGATCATGTATCAGCGCGAAACCGGTACCTACAAATTTACCGGCATCTACTATTCACAGAACAAAGACGGAATCCCGGTTTTCGGAACGAGGCTTGTTTTGCTGGTGAGGAACGAGCCCGGATATCCGCTGGTTCAGGCCTCGGTCGATTTGAGGAATCTTGGCACCTTCCAGCCGCAGATCGGGGCGAAAGCTCTGAATCCAAGCCTGGGGACCGGCAGCGCCTTGCGGGTAGCTCCCGGTTTGACCAACTTCACCGAACCGGAACCGGTGATCTGGGCCGGCATGGAAGATGAAATAGAAGATCCCGTGGTAGCCTACAGCTTCATCGGTGACAACGGCCGTCCGGCGGACGGGAGTGAACCGGAGAAATACCTCTTTGTCACCAACGCGGAGACGGGTGCGATCTTGTATCAGGAGAACCTGATCATATTCGAGGATGTGACCGGACGGGTGCAGGGTAAGGCCACCCAGGGCAGGGCCGCCGACTACTGTGAAGAGGAGCTGCGCGAGGCCATGCCGTGGGCGCGCGTGAACATAGGCACCACGGTCGCCTATGCCAACTCCGACGGCTACTACTTGATTCCCAATGCTGGCACCTCTGATGTGATCGTAGAATCGAGGCTTCGGGGTCAGTGGTTTTCAGTTACCAACCAGGCCGGGCCGAATTCCGTGCTCTACGACACGGTGACCCCGCCGGGACCAGCTAACTTCATGCACAACGATCTAAACCTGGAGGAATTCGTGCGAGCGGAAGTGAACGGCTACTTCCAGGCGAATATAGTGCGTGACTATACTCTCATCTACAACCCGGCCTACCCCGGTCTGCAGCAAAACGAGTTCCCCGTATATGTCAACGACAACACCGGCTACTGCCCTGGCAACGCCTGGTATGACGGCTACTCCATCACCTTTTGCCGTGCTGGTGGAGGATATCCCAATACTGCCTGGTCGTCTGTGATTCATCACGAGTACGGCCATCACCTGGTGGAGATGGCAGGAAGCGGCCAGGGCGCCTACGGTGAAGGCATGGGAGATATCATGGGGTTGCTGATCCTGGACGAACCTGGCACCGGCTGGGGTTTCTACGGCACCTGCGACACGCCGCTGCGCAACGCTGATAATACCATGCAGTACCCCTGCGAGGGTGAGATACACTACTGCGGCCAGCTTCTCTCCGGCTGCGTTTGGAGCACACGTAACGAGCTTCTGATCACCAACCCGGGCACCTACATCGAGATTCTCTCCAACCTGGCGATAAACGCCATGCTTCTGCATACCGGTACCTCCATCGATCCGAGCATCACCGTCGACTACCTCACGTTGGATGACGACAACGGCAACATCCTGGACGGAACTCCCCATTATCCCGAAATCGCCGCCGGTTTCGGGGCCCATAACATGGACGCACCGCCGCTGGCCCTGCTCCAGTTCACCATGCCTGGCGGGCTGCCCGAGATGATCTCACCGGCAGGCGGCACGGCGATCAGGGTGGAGGTAAGCGGAGTAACCCAGGAGCCTGAGCCCGGCACCGGAGTGATGCATCTTGACGACGGATCCGGCTGGAGTGAAATCCCCATGACGCAGATCGAGCCGAATATCTATGATGCCGTCTTCCCCAGCGTCGAGTGCGTTACGCAAGTCTCCTACTACTTCTCGGCCCAGACTACCGGTGGGCAGACCCAATACTGGCCGCCCAGCGCACCGGAGGAGGTTTACTACTCCGTCGCGGCAACCGATGCGGAAGTCGAGTTGTCGGACGACTTCAATGCAAACCTGGGGTGGACCGTACAGAACGACCCCTATCTCACCGACGGTGCCTGGGAGCGCGGCATTCCGGCGGGCGGCGGCGAGCGGGGTGACCCGCCAACCGATTACGATGGCTCCGGCTACTGCTATCTCACCGATAACGTATATGGCAACTCCGATGTGGACGGCGGGTATACCTGGTTGATCTCCCCAGCTATAAACGCCAGCGGCAGGGTCGACGCCCAAGTCCATTACGCCTTGTGGTACACCAACAACTTTGGAAACGATCCCAACAACGATCTGTTCAAGGTCTACGTCTCCAGCAACAATGGCACCAACTGGACTCTGGCTGAGACCATCGGACCGGTCACCTCGGAAGGCTGGAAGGAAAGGGGCTTCATGGTCGGAGACTTCGTTACGCTTACCGATCAGATCAAGGTCCGATTCGAAGCCTCAGATCTATATGAAGGTTCGGTCGTGGAGGCGGCCGTCGATGATTTCGACCTGACCGTCTATGCCTGCGGTGCGCTTTGCGGAGACCTTGATGACGACGGAGAAATAAACATAAGCGACGTTGTGTACCTTCTGAATTACATGTTCAAGGGAGGTCCGGCGCCGCAGTGCGATCCCATAACATCGTGTGGAGATGTCAATCTGGATGACCTCATAGATACGGCGGACTGTGTCTACTTGCTGAATTACCTATACAAAGGCGGTCCTCCGCCTGGCAACCCGCCCAAATAGGGTCGGTTCCGCCGACATAAACCGAACTGCTCTTCTTTGCGGAGGACGGTCGCCAGATCGGCGCAGGGTTGACATCTGTCTCAAGACTGCAGGGGCGATTAACCAATCGCCCCTGCCTGCTTTCAGGATGAATTTCTGACCAGAAAAGGAAACCACTTCGCTGCAAGCTTCGTATTAGAAAAGATGGGGTGGTGAGATGAGGCGGGTCTACGCAGCTTAAGACCGTCCCGAATACGGGAGTCATGGGAAGGATGCTTCGAGAGATATCTCCGTTTGCCTCTGGTCTTCTATACTTGACAATTGACGGAAAGAGGGTATATTTGTATTAGTATTGCAGTGTGAGGGCTAATCGTAGCCCCTGAAGGGTCTTATGGGGTTGTTGGCTGTTCTGAGTGGACCGTAAATCAATTAACCAAAGGAGAGGGTTTTCATGAGATACAGGAGCATAGGTTTTGGCTTCGCGCTTATGATTCTGCTTGCGTCGGTCGCATCCCACCGGGGCCTGGCGCAGCCACCCAGCTACTTCGATCTGAGGAATGTCGGGGGTCAGAACTACGTAACCGGAGTCAGGGACCAGGGGCCGTACGGCACCTGCTGGACGCACGGCGTCATGGCCTCCATGGAAAGCAACATGCTTATGACCGGCAGCTGGGCCGCTGCCGGAGAGAGCGGCGAGCCCGATCTGTCGGAACGGCACCTGAACTGGTGGAACGGATTCAATACTTTCAACAACGACGACTCCCCGGGCAACGGGCTTATCGTGCACGAGGGCGGTGACTACATGGTAGCGTCTGCCTATGGCACTCGGGGCGAGGGGGTGGTGCGGGAGATCGACGCGCCGTATTATGACAACGCATTCCCGCCGGACCGATATGATCCTGACTATCACTACTTCTACGCGCGGGATATCGAATGGTTCGTGGCCGGCGAGGACTTGAGCAACATCAACACCATCAAGCAGAGAGTAATGGACCAGGGAGCAATAGGCACGTGCGTCTGCATGAGTGATGCTTTCCTGAACTATTACAACTACACGCACTACCAGCCGCCCAGCAGCCCCATCGATCCTAATCACGCCGTGACCATCGTGGGCTGGGACGATTACAAAACCACTGATGCTCCGGAAGGGCCCGGGGCCTGGCTCATCAAGAACAGTTGGGGACCTTACTGGGGTCTCGGCGGCTACTTCTGGATCTCCTATTATGACAAGCACAGCTGCAAGCACCCGGAGATGGGCGCGGTTTCCCACTACAACGTGGAGCCCATGAGATACGAACACATTTATTCTCACGATTACCACGGATGGCGCGACACCAAAGAGGACTGTTCGGAGACTTTCAACGCGTTCACTGCAGAGAGCGGAGAGCTGCTTCAGGCGGTCAGCTTCTTCACCGCCGCGGATAACGTCAGCTACACGGCCAAAATTTACGGCGGCTTCGCAGGAGGGGAGCTTGTGGATGAGCTCTCCGTCAAGTCCGGAACCATCCAGTATCACGGATTTCACACCATCGATCTGGATGATCCGGTGGCCATTGATCCGGATGACGACTTCTATGTTTACCTTTATCTCTCCGATGGCGGTCACCCCTACGATCGAACCTCCGACGTCCCGGTGTTGCTGGGTGCCCAGTACCGCACCATCGTCGAATCCTTCGCCCGCCCGGGCGAGAGCTACTACAAAGACGGCGGCGTGTGGGTGGATTTGCAGGATTTCGACGATCCCCCCTGGACCGGCACGGCCAACTTCTGCATAAAGGGACTTAGCGTGGACAGGGGCATCCGGGTCAGCCCACAGGACGATTTCAGGTCTGAGGGCCCGGTAGGTGGACCCTTCTCTCCTTCAAGTTCAATCTACCAATTCGAGAACAAGAATGCCATGCCCATGAGCTACGAGATCACCTGCGGCTCCGACTGGATAACTCTTTCCGGCGACGTCTCGGGCGTTCTGGATGTGTACGGGGCCGGTCAAGTGACGGTTGAGATCAACGCCAATGCCGCCACCCTGGGAGAGGGTGCAAACATCACCGCTGTTAACTTTGTCAACTTGACCGATCACGTGGGCGATGATACCCGCCGGGTGATATTGGCCGTGGGAGAGCCGATAGTGGCCCACGCCTGGACCCTGGACAGTGATCCCGGCTGGACCTGCGAGCCCGACTGGGCTTTCGGCCAACCCGCCGGCAATGTGGGAGAGCACGGAGCGGATCCAAGCAGCGGTTATACAGGGGTGAATGTTTACGGGTACAACTTAGACGGGGACTATCCCAGAAACCTGCCCGAGAAACACCTGACCAGCCAGGCCGTCAACTGCGCCGGGCTGTACAACGCCCACCTTAAGTTCTGGCGCTGGCTGGGCGTCGAGCACCCGGATTACGATCATGCTTACGTTAGAGTCAGCACAGACGGCGTGGAGTGGGTCACGGTCTGGGAGAACGCAAGCCAGATTCTGGACGCGTCCTGGATCGAGATGGACATTAACATCTCCCACCTGGCGGACGGCGAGGAGACTGTCTACTTGCGGTGGACCATGGGACATACCGACGGCGGATGGCAGTCGTTCGGATGGAACATCGACGATATTCAGATTACCGGCTTTCAGCCCATCGGCACCTGCGGTGACACCGACGCCAATGGCGAGATTAACGTTGGAGACGTAATCTATCTGCTCAATTACCTGTTTAAGAGTGGTGATCCTCCCGCCTGCCAGCCCATCACCATCTGCGGAGACGTGAATCTGGACGAGGTGGTCGACCTGGGCGATGCTCTTTACCTGCTCAACTACCTGTACAAGGGCGGACCGCCGCCAGGCAGCCCGCCGAGGTAGAGGCGAATCTTGCGAAGTCGGACAGACTATGGATAAAAGGTGCAGGGCCGATTTACCGATCGGCCCTGCTTTTTTTTGCGCTCTGAGAAGAGAGGCATGGTGCGTCGATTGATGCAGCTTGGAATCTGGCTTCTGCTCGGTAGTGGCTAAGGGCTTGACAAATAAAGCGAAGACGTTATATTCGTAATTAGAATGTAGAGGTCTTGATCTATTTGAGACCACGGGCTGGGCTGCTTTTCGTCGAATGTTTGTGACGTGAATATATCTCTTTTTTTCATTCCACACGCTTCGGCATAAGTCGCAAGTGCCGATCAATTAGGGAAGAAGGAGGATGTACTATGCGACCAAGACGGACGGTTTTGTCTTCTCTTTTAATCACTTCATTTTTCTTTATTGCTGCCGCTTGTTCGCATGCCGCGGGACTATCGGCCGACGACATCGAGGCTCTGCGAAAACAGGGTGAAATCGAGGGCTGGACCTTCACCGTGGGTGAGAATCCTGCCACCGCCTATTCGCTGGGCGAACTGTGTGGGCTGAAGGTGCCGGAGAACTGGTGGGTGGGCGCCAAGTTTGACCCCTGTACTCCCACCAAGAGCCTGCCGGTCACGTTCAGCTGGTGCGATTCGGGCGGATGTACGCCGGTCAAGAATCAAGGCTCCTGCGGAAGCTGCTGGGCATTCGGGACGGTGGGAGCGCTTGAATGTAACATCAAGCTCAAGGACGGGGTAACGGTTGATCTCTCCGAGCAGTGGCTGGTAAGTTGCAACAGAGATGGATGGGGCTGCGGAGGAGGCTGGTGGGCTCACGATTACCACGAATGGAAAACAGATCCCTGCGGTGGAACCGGGGCCGTGCTGGAGACAAACTTCCCCTACGTTGCCTCCGACGTTCCCTGCAACTGCCCCTATCCGCACGACTACCTGATCGACGACTGGGCTTTCATCGGCAATGATTATAGCGTACCCCCGGTGGCCTCAATCAAGCAGGCCATTTTGGACTATGGCCCGGTTTCCGTGGCCGTTTATGCCAACTCGGCAATGCAGGCTTATACCGGCGGTGTTTTCAACGGCTGCGGAACAGGCGAAGTCAATCACGCCGTGGTCCTGGTCGGTTGGGATGATACTCAGGGAACTGCTGGCGTCTGGATAATGCGCAACTCCTGGGGCTCCGGTTGGGGTGAAGGCGGTTACATGCGCATCCCTTATGATTGTTCCAGCATCGGGTACTCGGCGTGCTACGTCGTGTATTCCGGTTCTGCGACGCTGAATATAAATCTACCCGGTGGTGTTCCGGATGCGCTCACTCCGGGGGAGGCCACCGATATCACTGTTCAGATCGACGAGTCAGGAGATACTTACATTCCGGGAACCGGTATGCTGCATTATCGATATGACGGAGGCGGCTACGCAACCTCCCCCCTGGTTCATTTAAGCGGCGATCTGTACCAGGCTACTTTGCCGGCTGCAGCGTGTGATGATAACCCGGAATATTACTTCGGTGCTCAGGGAGTAGCCTCCGGAACCGTCTACGATCCATCCGATGCCCCTTCCACCGTCTACTCAACACCGGTCGGGGAGCTGACCATCGTTTTTGCCGACAACTTCGAGACGGCTAAGGGCTGGACAGTGCAAAACGATCCATACCTGACAGACGGGGCCTGGGACCGGGGTATTCCTGCGGGCCTGGGCGAGCGGGGCGATCCGCCCGCGGATTACGACGGATCGGGAAGATGCTATCTTACGGATAACGAATATGGCAACTCCGACGTCGACGGCGGAATCACCTGGCTGATATCACCCGCACTTGATCTCAGTACCGGAGACGATGCCAAGGTTCACTATGCTTTGTGGTACACCAACAATTTCGGAAACGATCCCAACAATGACCTGTTCAAGGTGTGGGTGTCCAGCAACAACGGCGTGAACTGGACCATCGTGGAGACCATCGGGCCTGCCACCACGTCAGGGTGGAAGGAGCACGAGTTCATGGTGGGCGATTTCGTGGCCTTGAGCAGCCAGGTTAGGGTTCGCTTCGAGGCGTCAGACCTTGGAGATGGCTCCGTGGTGGAGGCAGGCGTGGATGCCTTTATCGTTTCCGCCCTTGAGTGCGGTGACATCATTTGCGTGGACGGGGATGGCGACGGCTATGGAGATCCGGGCCACCCGGAGAACCAGTGTCCGGATGACAACTGTCCGCTGGTATACAATCCGGACCAGGATGACGCGGACGGCGACGGCCTCGGCGAT
>CAYFQZ010000003.1:0-5430 GCA_964345305.1 uncultured Ignavibacteria bacterium
GAGATGCGGCTGATCATGCCGAGCACTTGCATTCAACTGAGCCACAAGAACCCCGACCCGTTCTTAAGAAAAGCTCTGGAGGTAGTCAAGGCAGGCTTTGGGCAGCCCTCTCTCTTCAACACGGACGTGATCATCCAGGAGTTTCTGCGGGCGGGCAAATCGGTAGAGGATGCCAGGGCCGGAGGGCCGAGCGGATGCGTTACCATCAGTGCCTTCGGAAAGGAGAGCTGCATCCTGACCGGTTACTGTGATTGGCCGAAAATACTGGAACTTGCCCTGAACAATGGAGTTGATTCGCAGAGTGGAAAGCAGATCGGTCTTCGGACAGGAGAGCCCGCCGGCTTCGCTTCCTTTGATGATCTGATGACGGCCTATGAAAAGCAACTACGACATTTCGTTGACCTGAAAATAAAAGGCAATAATGTCATTGAGAGACTGTATGCTGAATACATGCCTGCGCCCTTCTTGTCTCTGCTGTTTGACGACTGCATTTTAAAGGGAAAAGATTACCACAATGGAGGGCCGCGATACAACTCCACCTACATCCAGGGTGTGGGTATCGGCACCCTGACCGATTCACTCTCTGCGGTGAAGTACCACGTGTTTGACAAGAAGAAGCTGACCATGGAAGAATTGCTGGCGTTGCTCAAGAGCAACTTCGAGGGCTCTGAGAAAACCCGCAGGATGCTGGCAAACAAAACTCCCAAGTACGGCAACGACGAGAACTATGCGGACGACATCGCTCGACGGGTCTTCGACGCCTATTTCGACATATTGGATGGGCGGCCCAATACCAAAGGCGGAGAATACAGGGTAAATCTGTTGCCTACCACCGTCCATGTCTATTTCGGGCGGGTCACCGGCGCCACACCCGATGGGAGGAAAGCGGGAGCACCGCTTTCGGATGGCATATCCCCCAGCCAGGGGGCAGACAAAAACGGTCCAACCGCGGTGATGAAATCGGCTGCCAAGATAGATCACTCAAAAACCGGGGGCACTCTTCTGAATCAGAAACTCATGCCCCAGCTTCTGGCAGACGAGGCAGGCATAGAAAAGTTGGGGCACCTGGTGCGGGCCTACTTCAAACTCGGGGGCCATCACGTTCAATTCAACGTGGTTGACGCCAAAATTCTCAAGGATGCTCAGGAACATCCTGAGAAATACAAGGACCTGATAGTCCGGGTGGCGGGCTACAGCGATTACTTTGTTGACATTGGCAGAGAATTACAGGATGAGATCATAGCTAGAACCGAACATCGGAGCTACTGACCTTTGCGTCGACGGCAGTCACGCCCGCGACATAAATGAAATCAATCAGTATCCGGTCCGGCTCCGGAAATCGTCAACTCACGGTGCGCAGGGAAGCGGTCCACCTTTGAAGAGATAGTTCAGAATATAGACTGCATCCCCCAGGTCGATAATATCGTCGCAATTGCAGTCGGCAGTCTCCATTACCTCCGGCGGAGGTCCTCCCTTGAAAAGGTAGTTGATCAGATAAATCACGTCGCCTAACTCAATCACCCCGTCGCCCATAACGTCGCCCCTTATGGCGTACACCGTCACCGAGAGATAGTCGTCATCTGCAAAATTAGGATTGCCCCGGGAGGTGGCTTCACAACTGATCACATCGACCGTCGAAAGCGGGGCATCGTAAGGAACGCTCACCGTGATCTGCAGACTTTCCTCTTCTCCGGCGTTCAGTTCCCTCCAGAACGAGTTCGGAGTCAAACTCCAACCCACCTGATCTGTAACCATCACGTCGAAAGTGTCCGTGACCAACCCCGTGTTTTGCAGCAGAAAGGAGATCTGCACATCACTGGCGTTTACGGCGCTCTCATTCGCTCCAGCCTCAACCAGCACACCGTGAGAGGTATCCGCGTCAGGAACCTGGCAGGAAAACATGGAGCGACCGTGAGTGCCAGCCACCAGCTTGCGTGTCTCCGGGTGGAAAGCCAAATCGTGCACCGTGGTTATGGGCAGGCCCGTGCCCAGGGGTTCCCAGTTGCCTCCCAGATCATGAGTGACATATACTCCCACATCTGACCCCACGTACAGCGCAGATGGATTCTGGGGATCGACGATCAGGTCATTTACAGGTCCCTCCGGAAGATTGGAGGAGATCGATAGCCAGTGGGATCCGTAATTGCCGGTACGATATACATGCGGAAGGGCTTCGCCTGCACGGTGTCCGGAGAAGGTGGCGTAAGCTATGGATTCGTCATGGGGATCGACCGTCACGCGGGTGACCCAGCGGTCCGGCAAACCCAGACTTATGTTAGTCCAGTTTCCGCCGCCGTTGGTGGTGAACCATACGTTGGCGTCGTCCGTGCCGACGTAGATGACCTGGGTATTGGAAGGAGCCACCGCTATGGTGGTTATGGTCCCGTAGGTCAGATTCCCGGCTCCCGGTCCGTCGGTCAAATCGCCGCTGATGGGATTCCACCATAATCCCCCATTTGTGGTTTTGTACAGACGGTTTGATCCATAGTAGAGCGTATTGTGATCCACCGGATCCATTATGACGGGGGTACACCAGTTGTGGCGCTCGGACTCGTAGTCCATGCCGTCCATTACATAGTTCCAGGTGGAACCCAGATTGGTCGATTTCCGCAGCCATCCCCATTGATATTCTGCATAGATCACGTTGGAGTTGGTGTAATCCACGTTACAGTAAAACCCGTCCCCACCATGTATGTGATCCCAGTCGTGCAGAGCTCCAGTAAGAGTGCGGAGGGTGCCGTTGTCCTGTGTCCCGCCGTAAAGCCTCTGCGGATTCAGGTGATCGATGGTGATGGCATAGAATTGAGTGGAAGGCTGGCTGGTGCAAAGGTTCCAGTTGGTTCCCCCATTGGAGGAAAGATATACTCCGCCGTCGGTGCCCAGATAGACCCGGCTGGGTTGATTGGGGTCAATGAACATGGCGTGATGATCCACATGCACGTAATATCCTCCTACGTCCGTCCAGAAATTGCCGCCGTTGGTGCTGCGGTAGAGATAGACTCCCATGGCAAATACTATGTCGGGATCGGTAGGATCGACCCGGATGTTTCCGAAGTACCATCCAAAGCTGCTGACCAACTCTTCCAGCGCAGAATCGTTGGTTCGGGTCCAGGATTCTCCGTAGTCGGTGGATTTGTACACTCCCTGAAAGTATCCGGGATGGTCACAATACATGGCATACAGAATGTTGGGCGAAGACTGGCACACCGATATTCCGATTCGACCCACGGTGGGACCCGATGGGGGAAGCCCATTGGTGAGCTGGTACCAGGTCTCTCCACCATCCGTGGACTTGTGAAGTCCGCTGGTCCAGCCCCCAACCCGGCGTCTGGTGGGAAATCTGAATCTCTCCCACATGGCGGCATATACGATATCGGTGTTCGTGGGATCGACCGCCACGTCGATGGCGGCGGTGGAGTCGCTGATGAAGAGCTTCTGCTCCCAGGTTGAACCACCATTGGTGCTTCGGTATATCCCTCTTTCCGGATTGGTGCCGAAAAGCTTTCCGCATGCCGCAACGAATACGACGTTCGGATTGAGCGGATGCAGGACTATCCGGCCGATGTGATAGGAATTCTCCAGACCTATGTGCGTCCAGCTGGTCCCTGCGTCCGTGGACTTGTAGATTCCGGTGCCGGGATAGGAGTCCCCGCTGCCGTTGGCCTCACCTGTACCGCAGTAGAGGACCTGGGTATACACCGGATGTATGGCCAGGGCGCCGATGGATGGGGTTCCCTGTTCATCGAATATGGGAAACCAAGAGGCGCCATTGTCGGTCGACTTGAATACTCCGCCGCAGGCTGCTCCCGCATATATGGTGTTTGGCTCGCTGGGATGCACCGCTAAGTCCGTTATTCGGCCAGGAATATTGGTGGGCCCTGCTTCGGACCATACGGCTGCAGTTGTTCCCTTGGCGCCGGCCTCGGCTCTCATTCTCTGGGCCTGCCGCATGGAGGCCAAATACTGGTCGACGGGTATATCTCCCAGAGGATAAGCCCTCTGCATGAAGAACCAATCATTGGGCTTTTTCTCCTCCTCCTTCTCGCCCTCCTCTCCCTCTTCCTTCTCAAAAGAGGGGGTGTCTATCCTCGAATGAAGAGAAGGGATTTTGTCCGAGACGGCCCACACCAGGGCAATGGTGAAGCAGAGGGAGAAAGCCAAGATTCCGCACTTTTCCTTTGCACCGAGCATGATTTCTTCTCCTTGAACGTCTGAATTGTATTTATGTGGGTTGGCCTTCAGTAAAACAATCCCACTGGTAATCTAACTACATATTGGAATACGACAAGGATTTTTTTCTACTTCGAGGCCGCCCCCGGTCAGGACGGACAACAAAATCGTCTCCCCCGACCAAACCATCTTGACTTTCTCCTCATAGAAGGATAACATATAAGTCAATGCGCGGGAGCGCGAGGGCCAAAGGAGTAATCATTTTGAGCAGAGGGAAACTGCTGGCAGCCGTAGTCGTGCCGTTGTGCGTTGTCGCTTTCTTCCTGTTTCGCGGCCTCAGACCGTCCTCCGGGCTTAGCCAGGAGAAGTTCGTGCAAGTCTACGTCGAGCTTTCCGTTGCATCGAGCGCTTTCTCAGCCGACAGCTCAAAGCTGGAAGAGGAAAGGGCCAGGATATTCAGAGAAGCCGGAGTTACTCAGGATGCGATGGATGATTTTGTGGACAAGCTGAGCCGGAATCCAGGGGAGTGGCCCGGCGCATGGAAAAGAATAGTCGAGAAGCTTGAACAAAAAAGGCAGGAGCTTAATTCACCATAAAGGCGTTTTCTATGTGGTCCACGAGCTGTTCGCCTTTCTCGTAGCTGATGGCCAGAACATCGAATCGGAAGTCGCAATCTCTCAGGTCGTGCTTTTGAATGAAGCTGTTTGCGGCATCAATCAGGTTTCTCTGTTTGGCTTGATTCACTCTCTCCTGCGGAGCTCCGAAGCTCTTTGACCTTCCAGCCTTCACCTCGACAAAGACTACGGTGTTTCCGCATTTGGCGATCAGATCGATCTCCTTGTGCCCGTGGCGGTAGTTCCGCTCCAGAATCTCGAAGCCCTTTCTTTTCAGGTATTCCTCGGCCAGCGCTTCCGATCTTCTGCCGAATTCGTGTTTGTAGGGCGGCATGGTGGGACCCGGCGGCCGGCCTAAATGGCCCGCCTCATGGATTGCTGGACTCTCTACTCAGGATAGAGGCGCGAGTTTACCCTCCCGCGCGATCGACCTCATACGCTTTGTGCTCCCTCCACAAATGCGACTGCGTCGAAACCTTTGAAAACGTACGGTGGTCATTCTGACCCCGCCGTTGGCGGGGTCAGAATGGGCATAATGCTCAAAAGGTATTGTTTTTTACCGAGGACAGAGATGCAAGTACCATGTGAAATATGGATAACGATGTCGTTTCATTAGACCTCGGTGCTGGCGATATTTTTGTTTCAG
>CAYFQZ010000004.1:0-8285 GCA_964345305.1 uncultured Ignavibacteria bacterium
GGACCAGAAAATCAAGTCTCCATTTGACGTTACTGCTTCCGAGAAGTTGATCTTTCTCAGATTTTGCTGTCGACCTGCCGATATATCTAAAACAGAGTAGAATCGGCGTTGCAGAGCCAAAACGCTTGGTGTACGAATTCTTTTTGAAGGTGAGGAATAGCATTCGTTGAGTTAGCATTTTCAACACATCGCTTATTCTGCATCTGTGACACGGGCAGCAGGAAGATTCCATAGGGCAATCCAGAACTCTGGGTTGCTCTTTTGGGTTTGCCTGCGAGGCCAAAGGGTTTTTTCCTACTGGAGTCATTCTGTCATTGAACCGGACTCCAGATGAACCTTGAAACGAGACGGAGAAAATGAAGCAAGAAAGGACACTCGGAAGCTTCGTGTTGGTCATCTCATTGCTATTCTTGACGGCAAAAACCTCGTCTGCTGATGGGCTTTCTGGTGCGGATATTTCCGCTTTGCAAAAGCAGGGAGAGAGCGAAGGGTGGACCTTCACCGTTGGCGAGAATCCCGCCACCGCCTATTCGCTGGACCAGCTCTGTGGGCTGAAGGTGCCGGAGAACTGGTGGGTGGGCGCCAAGTTTGACCCATGCGCTCCCACCAAGAGCCTGCCGACCACTTTCAGCTGGTGCGACTCGGGCGGATGCACCCCGGTCAAGAATCAGGGCCCCTGCGGTAGCTGCTGGGCATTCGGGACGGTGGGACCGCTGGAGTGTAGCATCAAGCTCAAGGACGGGGTAACGGTTGATCTCTCGGAGCAGTGGCTGGTAAGTTGTAACACCTACGGATGGGGCTGCGGGGGAGGCTGGTGGGCGCACGACTTTCACCAGTCGCAGACCGACCCCTGCGGCGGAACCGGGGCCGTGCTGGAGACAAACTTCCCCTACGTTGCCTCTGACGTTCCCTGCAACTGCCCCTATCCGCATTACTACCTGATTGACGACTGGGCTTTCGTCGGCAATAGTTACAGCGTGCCCCCGGTGGCCTCAATCAAGCAGGCCATCCTGGATTACGGTCCGGTGTCGGTCGCCGTTTACGCCAACGTGGCCATGCAGGCTTATACCGGAGGAGTGTTCAATGGGTGTGCGACCGGTGAGGTCAATCACGCCGTGGTCCTGGTCGGTTGGGATGACACTCAAGGAACCGAGGGCGTCTGGATAATGCGCAACTCCTGGGGCTCTGGCTGGGGTGAAGGCGGCTACATGCGCATTCCCTATGCTTGTTCCAATATCGGCTACGCTGCCAGCTACGTGAACTATGCGGGCACGGCGATGCTGAGGCTCAACCTTCTGGACGGCGTGCCGGAGATCATGAGCCCTGGTGAAGATACGGCCCTCACCGTACAGATTCAAGAAGTCGGTGACTCGTTGGTGCCGGGTACAGCACTGCTCCATTATCGCTACGATGGTGGTACTTATCTCACCTCGCCTTTGATCTCTTTGGGCGGCGATCTATATGAGGCCACGCTGCCTGCAGCGGCTTGTGAAGATGCACCCGAATACTATTTCAGCGCCGAAGGGGCTGCCTCTGGCGTGACATATAGCCCCTACGGGGCTCCTGCCACCGTCTACTCTTCGCTGGTTGGAGAACTTACCACGGTGTTCGTTGACAACTTCGAAACCGATCTGGCTTGGACCGTCGAAAACGACCCCTATCTTACTGATGGTGCCTGGGAGAGGGGCGTTCCTGCCGGCGGTGGTGATCGCGGCGATCCCCCTGCCGACTTCGACGGCTCGGGCAGTTGTTATCTCACCGATAATGTGTATGGCAACTCAGACGTGGATGGCGGGATCACCTGGTTGATTTCGCCCTCTCTGGACCTCAGTTCCGGCACGGATGCCGTCGCCCATTACGCTCTGTGGTATACCAACAATTTCGGGGATGACCCCCACAACGATCTGTTTAAGGTCTATGTCAGCAGCAACGACGGTGCGGACTGGACCCTGGTCGAGACGATCGGTCCGGCAACTTCTTCCGGGTGGACAGAACACAGCTTCGCGGTCGGCGATTTTGCCACGCTCACCAGCCAGGTCAGGGTCCGCTTCGAAGCTTCAGATTTGAACTTTGGCTCTGTCGTGGAAGCGGGCATCGACGATTTCCGTGTCTCTTTCTTCACCTGCGGTAATGCCCGACCCGTAGTCTCTGACATTCGCGATTCTACCATCGTCGAGGGCGAGAGCTTCGGTCCGATCAACCTAGATGACTGTGTGAGTGACCTTGACGATCATGATTCAGTCATGATCTGGTCCCATCGGGGCCAGGTGGAGTTGCTGGTTGATATAACCGATCGGGTTGCCACCATAGCCCTCCCCTATCCAGAGTGGAAAGGTTCCGAGACCGTCTGGTTCAAAGCTTGTGATCCAGGCGGACTATGTGACTCGAACGAGGCGACCTTCACCGTCACGGCATTCAACGACACCCCCGTGGTTTCAAACATTCCGGATCAGACCGTCCCCGAGGGTGAGGATTTCGATCCAATCATCCTGGATGACTATGTGAGTGACCCAGACGACCATGATTCAGTTATGATCTGGTCCCACTGGGGCCGAGTGGAGTTGCTGGTTGACATAACCGATCGGGTGGCCAGCATAGCTCTCCCCCATCCAGAGTGGAACGGCTCCGAGACCATCTGGTTTAAAGCCTGCGACCCAGGCGGATTGTGCGACTCCAACCAGGCGACCTTCACTGTCACGGCATTCAACGATACACCAGCGGTCTCAAACGTTCCCGATCAGACCATCGCCGAGGGCGAGAGCTTCTATCCGATCAGCCTGGACAGCTATGTGACTGACCCGGACGATCACGATCCGGTCATGATCTGGTCCCATTGGGGCGAAGTGGACTTGCTGGTTGATATAACCAATCGGGTGGCTAACATAGTTCTCCCCCATCCGGAGTGGAATGGTTCCGAGACGGTCTGGTTCAAAGCCTGCGATCCTGGCGGATTGTGCGACTCCAACCAGGCAACCTTCACCGTCACGGCATTTAATGACACGCCAGCGATCTCAAACATTCCCGATCAGACCATCGCCGAGGGCGAGAGCTTCGATCCAATCAGCCTGGACGGCTATGTGACTGATCCGGACGATCACGATTCGGCTATGATCTGGTCCCATTGGGGCGAGTTGGAGTTGCTGGTTGACATAACTGATCGGGTGGCTACCATAACCGCTCCTGATCCAGGCTGGAACGGCTCCGAGACCGTCTGGTTCAGAGCCTGCGATCCAGGAGGATTGTGTGATTCCAATCAGGCAACCTTCACCGTTACGGCATCTAATGACACACCTGTGGTGTCAGACATTCCCGATCAGATCATCGGCGAGAACGGCAGTTTCGCCCCCATCAGCCTGGACGACTACGTGGAAGATGCAGATGACCATGATTCGGTCATGGCCTGGACTCATTGGGGCGAAGCGGAGTTGCTGGTTGACATAACTGATCGAGTGGCCACCGTAACCGCTCCTAATCCGGACTGGGATGGCTCCGAGATCATTTGGTTCAAAGCCTGCGATCCAGGCGGATCGTGTGATTCCAACGAGGCAACCTTCACCGTACTGGTTTCAGGATTTACTGATGATGACTCCGTGCTTTCGAGACCTGCGGACTTCCTTTTGAGTCAAAATCACCCCAATCCGTTCAATCTCAATACCTGCATAACCTACAGTCTGCCGACGGCCAGCAAGGTTAAATTGACGATCTATGATCTGTCGGGCCGGCGAGTGAGAACGCTGGTGGATGACTGCCAGGCCCCCGGATACAAGTCTTTCCATTGGGGCGGGACGAACGACCGAGGTAGCCTGGTGGCCAGCGGGATTTACTTCTATCGATTGGAGGCTGAACCGTTCAGCGGCAAGAATCATAAGGTCCATGCCACGGAAACCAAGAAGATGCTGCTACTGAAATAGCTCCCGTTTATAGAGTCAAACGAGTAGCCCCAATTCCCACGGAATTGGGGCTTTCATTTTTTCAGATTATCTGTAAGTGGTGCGGCTGGCTTGAAAACCGGGAAGTTTCGGAAGGGAAGCCCGAAGCTCAGTCAGGCAAGAAAGCATCTTTTGCCCTCACGCAGTCAAGTCTCCGAAAGACTCGATGCAGCTTCTCCTTCACCTCCGCGGTGGCCTAAAGCAACAGGCCTGGTAGCACGGTGGTTCAGACCGCGCTGACTTGAGCGATGTTTGTCTCAGGTTCCAACCTGGCCTTCTTCATATCCGGATGATCTCCCGGCGATGCGTGTTACCCCGGCCTTCGGATCCTCAGGAAGAATCTCTGCGCGACTTTACAGACTTGTCTTTTGTGCAGAATCAGGCTTCCCTGACCGATTGCAGAAACTCCTCCAGCGGTATGGCAACCAAAGTCTCCGGTGCAACCCGCCCCTTCAAGGCCGTGCGAAATAGAACCTTCAGTGCTGATTTCTGATCCGGAAACTCGGTTATGTAAATATAGTCGTATCGCCCCATAAGGGCGTAAGCGGCCAAAATCTTTCCGCCCGCCTCCCGCACGTCTTTCTCACCTTCCTCGAGGTAGCGCTTGGTCTCCTTCAGTCCCTTTGTACCTTCCTCTGTTGATCTGAAAAGCGATACATAAATCGGCATGACTTCTCACCTCCCTCAGATTGTTTGGGTCTCTTCATGGCAACAAGATAGACCCATCCTGTTCTCTTGTCAACGAGAAAAGCTGAATCGGGAGTTAGGAGTGCCTGATCCAGCCACGCCGCCAGTCGGCGCCTTCAGGGCACTCGGGCCCCAAGGCAGAGAAAAGGTGGTTCGACTCCGTTCACCACACGGCCGAACGTTGAAAGAAATTCGGCCAAGTTCTCACCGCTAAGGCTCTTCTGGTGGTCAACAGGAAGGTTCAGGCCCGCCCTTGAACAGGTAATTAAGAAGGTAAACCACATCTCCCAGATCGACGGTCCCGTTGCAGTTACAGTCTCCCGACGCGAAAGGCTGTGGCGCAGGCTCTCCCCTGAACAGGTAGTTGAGCAGATAGACCGCGTCACCGAGGCCGATCTCCCGGTCTCCGTTGGCATCGCCGCGTATGAACGAAAACCCCTCACCCGTGACTGCTTGCTTCACCAGACTATCGTTGAGCGAGTTGTCATCATCGAAGAGTAGACAGACTGCGGTGATCGAATAGACCAAGCCGGTGTCCGGGCCCAAGGTCCAAGGAGAGAATGCCTCTATAGATTCGCCGCCACCTGCCAGCTCGGACACCGCCACGGTGTCTCCATAAACATAGTGGCCTTGCGTGTCAATGAGACAGGCCACCTCAAAGCTCTGGGAAACGGCCCGGTAGTTCCTGACGGTTGCGGTGAGCGAATAGGTCGAGTCGACGTCTATCTGATCCGGGATGCCAAGCTCCACGACTCCCACATCCGGGGCTCCGGTGCCCAAAGCGTACAGGTTGCCGTCAAAAGAGCCGAAATAGAGAATGCCATTCCCTCCAATGGTGGGCGAAGACTCGATTCCTCCGCCCGCTCCGAAGCTCCATCTCAACGTTCCGTCCGGCTTTATGGCATACAGTGTGGAATCATTTGATCCGACGTAGATGGTCCCGCAGCCATCCACTGCAGGAGAGCTATCTATGGGACCTCCGGTGGGGAATTCCCATTTCAAGACGCATTCCGAGCCGGAGTCAGCAAGAGCGTAAAGATGACCATCGTACGAGCCTGCGTATATGGTGCCGTCCCAGCCGATTGCGGGTGAGGACTCCGTTCCGTTCTCCATGGGGAATGCCCATTTGAGCGTCCCATCTGGATTGACGGCGAACAAACCGGTGTCTACGGGCACGGGAGGATGTCCCCCGGCTCCATAAGGATCTGTGCCGACGTAAATGGTTCCATCCGGACCGATCGCCGGAGAAGAATCCACCAGGTGGCCATCATAGAACTGGCCGGTAGCATAAGCCCATTTCATTTTTGCATAGCTGATCGAGTCTTCAAGAGCATAGAGCTGTTCATCCTTGGAGCCAACGTAGATGGTTCCGTGGGAGCCTATGGCAGGAGAGGAAAACACACACCAGCCCATAGGAAATTGCCACTTGATAGTTCCGTCAGGATTTACAGCATAGAGATGGTAATCAAGACTTCCCACATAAATGGTGCCGTCCGTTCCCAGAGCCGGCGACGAGTAGAGCCAGAATCCCAGGTTGGTCCTCCACCTCAGTTTTGCGTACGTGACGGAATCCTCCACCGCGTAAAGATGAAAATCTCGAGAGCCCACGTAGATTGTCCCATCCGGGCCGACAGCCGGTGACGAGAACAACCCTCCATCAGTTTTCAAACACCACTTGAGAGTTCCGTCCGGGTTGATCGCATACAGACAGGAGTCATAGGCCCCAGCATAATGCCATCCTGCGCCGGCATATATCGTTCCATCGGAGCCAATGGCGGGAGAAGAGGCGATGCCGTCATTGGCGGGAAAGGTCCAATGCAGTGTGGGAGTCGATGGCCCTGTGTAGGGAGACCTGCCCGTATGTTGAAGATCATGTCGAAACATGGGCCACGGACTGTCATCCGCCGCTGCGATGGCACACGTCAGGACTGCCAACAGAATTATCTCAATTCCCAAGTAGCGGCACTTCATATCCTCTCCGATGATTTCGGCACGGGCCTAATAATGCACAGGTCATTGGATTTCAATCCTCAATTCCCTTTTTCACGACAGATAGTACATTCGGCAAACTCCTGGCTTGAGAATCCGAGAGATCTTTTCTGCTTGCAACAAGACCAATAATGCCGAATTTGTCCAGAATTTCCCCAGAGCCTCGCTCACAATCGGAGAGCCGATTAACTCTCAACGACTTCTGGGTGGAACTCTGCGATTTCCTTGGAGTTGTACAACCCTTATACGGTCACCTGTGCGATTCCTGTCCCCTGCTTTTCAGCTCACCAACAAGTTACTCCACGAAACGCAAGTTCGTTTGGAGTAGATCGTGCCGCCCATACAAGACGAAGGCAGAATCAAGCTGAACGCAGGGTGATTGCTCGGGACGCGAAGGGCGATCCAGACCGGCAAGTTTGGCGCGGAGTCTACCTTCATCGCGCGAGAACATCCGGATTCTTCTGGGCCGGGGGTATGGTGTCTCTCGAGTAGTCGGCGCTGCTGGTGGCCGCATCAGAATGCTCAGCAGTCAGCAAGACGAAGTAGAAAAAAGGCTGAGTCTCGAAAGAGGTTCGGCTCAGCCCTTTATTCAGGCAAACTGTCAGTGAAGGCTAACAGGGGCGTTGGGATACGTGATCCAGGTGTGTCCTGTCTCATTTCCCGCCAAGGCGGGTTTCTGCCTTGCACCAGACAGGAAATCGCACGCACCCAGGTTGTTGGTAGTAAGAATGGTGTGCCGGACCGTGAAGAGAGGATTCTGCTCTGCCCAGGTTCATGGACGGCTGTCCACAGCTTGCCAGAATATCCATGCTCCCCAAATGCGAAAGTTCCGCTTTTGGGGGCCAGCCCGAATCTGTTTTCGAGTCGGGAAGGGCTGATTTCGTCTAATCAGTTTCATCCGAAGCCACTCAGCAGTTCGCACTTACCTCTGGGAACTTAACGATATCTCGGACATCTGTGTCCGTCGCACGGAGCCTGCCTGCCGACAGCTCTGATACGCCTTGGGCGCGCAGCACGATTCTAGAAAGACGATCCGGTTTGAGGCTATGATGAACAGCCAACACTCGTCCATCGCGAGACAGAAAAGCTGCGTCAATCGGAAATCGCATCCGTCGAGGGAGTATCCAGGGGTTGTTGAACGGTGGGCTATTGGAAAGAGAGTTGGAGAGTTAACGGTTCTGCAATAGCTCATCACAACCCAGGAAAAAGTAGGAAAACAGAAGGGGATTTCAAACAAAATTGAAACAGGAGGCGGGCCAGGACCCGGTTCCGCCCGCCCGATCCCAGAGGCCTGCTTATATACTCTGGCATAGCCAGAGAAAAGTCCTGCCAGATTTCGCGAAGGCCCCTTCTGCTGGAGCGGGAGGGGCTTTTTTAGGTCCAGTGGCGCAGGTGCCTCTCTGACCTGCCGTCTCGGGGTCATGACGGTACAAGTCCCTATAGATAAACTGGACGTTTGCGGAACCACAGGTCGTGTAAGGAAAAGGTAAACTTCAGGTTTGGCTTGACAAGAGGCGTGTGCTGGTGTATATTAAAATGTAAGGGACCAAATACGTCTTTGGCAGAGAGTCAAATATCAGAAGCTTAATCAGTAGCAGCCAGAAGGACCGGCCCGTCCGGACTTTCACCTGCTTTCAGAGGCTTGAGCTGCAAGAGCTTTCTGCTTGCCGGCTGTTTGAT
>CAYFQZ010000005.1:0-1968 GCA_964345305.1 uncultured Ignavibacteria bacterium
GAGCTATTTGACTGGAACTTGCCTCCGATGCCGTACAAATGGAGCCAGGTTTACAACGCATTTGCGGAAGGCGGCATCGTACAGTACGCGAGTCTGGGCGGTATTGTGAAGCTAGGCCGGCTGTTCAACGATTTGGTCAAGCGTCATATAGCTAACGAGCCGAATAATAACGTTGATGCAACGGAGCGCTAAGGCCGTAGTCGAATAGCACTATCCGGCCATCGCTTGTTCTGCCCCAATGGTTCGGGTCCAAGAAGTCTCTATTCTCGATCCTGAATTCTCGCACAGCATCAGCAAAGGCAGGATCTTTTTCCAAGGCCCCAAGTATTTCAAGCCCCTGAACATCGGATGGATCCACTCTTTCTGATATTAACCAGTAGAACTTGGGATGTTTTTCGTAGGTCTTGGCAACGTAATTCCAGATCCGTTTATCATGGGACACTTGCCATTCGATTTGATTCTGCTCCATGCCGATAGGGTTCTTGGCCACCTTCAGAACTAACTTGCCTCCTGGCAGCTCGAACACCTGTCGAGATGATCCTTTGCCTTCTCCAAGTTCCTGAATATCTCTACCAGTGATCCCCTGCAAGTACAGATGAATCGTTTCCAGATCGGGGAGCTGCATGAATGTCCGCATATCGAAAGACAGCGGAAGCTCGCCTGTCCATGGCTCCTCGATTAGTTCTGGGAAAGGATATGCTTCAGGCTCCCGGGCAGATTGGTAATAAGCCCAACCGGCAGGTTTGCCTACCAGTTCTTCATAAGTAGCAGCCAGTTTCAGCAGCAGATCGATCCTCATACGTAGATGAGGAATTATCCAATCAGCTTGGCGCACTCGAAATGCATGCCGTCCGGACGCTTGCTGAAGTGTCCGCCCCAGAAGAAGCCATAATCATTCGCCAACGGCACTAGCTCACGCACCGAGCCTTTGCGTCCAACCAAAGCGGGCTGACGTCCTAGGCCATTCCAGGGCACATTAATATCGAAAGCTGTGGCCCAAGCGTGATTGCTGAGCGTAGTCCGACTGCCTCGAATGAAGCGCGCATTCCAGGACCCAGCCCAGCCCAGCACCAGGTGGATTAGCCCCTCATCCTCCCAGGCTTGGAACAAATCCTTGAGCTGCTGCTTGGCAGCCTGATGGAAGAAAACTCGACCGCTTTTCGGCGCGCCTTCTACGGTCTTGAGCTGCGGCACAACGACGCTGCTCAAATTGTCACTCTGCCAACTGCCGAGGATCTTGATGCCCTCGGGGTTGCCCTTGGTCGGAGCCGGCTGGAACCGGAATTCACCGAACAGCTTGATTCGCTGAGCTGCAGTGATGGGTCTGATCTGCGCTTCTGGCCAGCTGGGGTCGGACTTGCCGCCAATCTTGGTCTCGATTAGCGGCAGCCCCTGCGCCATGGCGGAACCCCAGGTCTGGTTGCCGACTACGCCATCGGCTTCCAGTCCGTTGTCCCACTGATATTCGAGCGTGGCCTCGTGCGTCTTTTGACCAAAGACGCCATCCACCAGAACGAATTGATCAGGCCCTATTGTTTCTTGGAAGTAACCGCGAAGGAAGATCTGCCACTTCCGAACCAGGGCTCCCCGAGAACCTCTTTTTATTGTCTCCATGCCCGATCATATATCGGGCAAGGACGGTTAGGTCTTGATGGGAATCTGCTTTGGTTCGGTTTCCCCTGGCTTCAGCTTAGGTACGGTTACAACTAGGATTCCGGACTTTAGCTCAGCGGAAATATTCTCTGTTCTTACATTATCATACAACAGGAATCTTTCACTGAATTGGC
Organism: uncultured Ignavibacteria bacterium; assembly: GCA_964345305.1. Taxonomy (GTDB): domain Bacteria; phylum Zixibacteria; class MSB-5A5; order MSB-5A5; family SM1-73; genus SM23-73-3. The sequence goes on from CAYFQZ010000005.1 coordinate 1,788, forward strand.
TGACTGAAGACTGGAAGCTGTTACCGGTCTCGTCTGTGACTTCCTGTTTGCCTGAAATTGTAAGAGTGCTATTCTTGACTTCTACCTTGATATCATCTTCAGTATAGCCAGGGACTTCAGCGCGCAACGTCCAAGAATCATCATTCTCAATTCGCTGGACATAGACCGGCCTACTTTCGGT
>CAYFQZ010000006.1:0-2419 GCA_964345305.1 uncultured Ignavibacteria bacterium
CGCAAAGGGTTCTCAATGAGTCGGCAGCAACTGCTGTCCCGGCACAGCCATATCAGTACACCGAGGTGACCATCTCCATCAGCATCAGCTTCCGTGGAACGGTGAAGCCTTTCGCATAGGTCATGGCGTCTGCTTCCAGAGTTCGTGCCTCGGGGGCTCTTTCATCCTGGTCGACCGGACACACCCCTGGGTCAGACTGAGCCAGCAGCGCAGACCCCAAGGCCCACAAAAACAGGACCGTGGAGATACCGAATATCTTTCTCTTCACACACATCCCTTCTGGGGTGCTTCTTCCTGAATCCGAGCTTCCAGTCACGTGCAGCTCACCCTCAATGCTTGTGACCGTGATCCTGGCATTCTTTTTCCTTTAGCTTCTCCAAAGCGCGTATAATGTCAGGATCCAACTGCTCCTGGTCCCGGGCAGTTTCCTCCTCTCCCCACACAGCCTTGAACTTGACGGTTTTGCACGTCCACTTGGTGCATTCCAGGCAGCGGACGCAGTCCAGGTCGTTGGCGTCGTGGTGCACGTTGATATCCATGGGGCAGCCCTCGTGGCACTCCTCGAAAAATGCGCAGATCCCGCTGCGAACCTTCAACTTGAACAGGCTCAGCTTGTTGAAGACCGACCATATGGCTCCCAACGGGCAGGCGTAACGGCAGAACGGCTGATGCACGACGATGGCGAAGGCAACCAGGGAGAAGAGGATGAGAAGCTTGAAGTAGAACAAGGTTCCCACTCGCGAGACTATGCTCCCCGTCTCGGTGAAGATGTCTCCACTAGGATTCCAGGCCACTATGGGAATGCCCGCCTCCAGTGTGCCCACCGGGCAAAGCTTGCAGAACCAGGGCTCTCCTACCCACCAGGCAACGAGCAAGGTCAAGAACACCAGGACCACGTACTTGCTGTAGCGCCACGCTCTGGCAGGGAAAAATTTCTTCGTCTTTATCTTGTACAGCATCTCCTGCATAAATCCGAATGGACAGAGCCATCCGCAGGTCATTCTTCCGACCGTCAGGCCGATTATCCCCAAAAAGCCGACCAGCATGAGCGGAAAGGCCTTGATGATCGCAAAATGCTGCAGCGTGCCTATGGGGCAGCTCACCACTGCCAGGGGGCATCCGTAGCAGTTCATTACCGGCACGCAGATCCCCTTGAACCAGCCCTGATAGATGTTGCTGAAGAACACCGCGCCGATATACGAGTTGGAAATGACGAGCGTACCGATTTGAAATAGGCGTCTTTTCATCCTGCTCCAAATTAGTTCTGTTGGCAGCCGAGTACCGGCAGATCAACTGCGCTCAGGCTATTCTATGCCTATGCATGAGATACACAGGATGGAGCCATTGTACCGGGTTTCCTGAAAGTCGCCCAACTTGACCCCGTAGACGAAAAGCCCTAGGAGGATGAGCACGGCAGCGATTCTGAACCACTTGACCAGGACACGCATGATTAACTTCTACCCAACGCAAAGCAAAACAAGACAGTTTTAGTCAACTTAATACTAATATAACATACGTTCATCATTTGTCAATAGCATAAATCGATCTAGTGCACTCCAAACAGTCACATCTGGTAGCGTGCACCCTCAATCTGCCTGGATGCTGCTCACACGATGAGAGCAGATGATCATCTTTATTCCTCCCTCTGACCTCTTGGAGTTCCCATCATAGCTACTACGCGAAACCTCACATTCCCGACTGGAGCAAAACACAAAGTATCAAGCAGGTTGCGGTCAAGCACACTGATTGGACTGCCGGAACCGCGTGAGATCTGACAGCATTCATTAGCGGTCAGACATCATCGACAACAAGATTCCCGTATGTCGCCAACGCAAATGCGTGCGCGGCGATGAATAGGTATTTGTCCGCATACCTTCGAATTTTCGGCTTGACTGCCGGGCTGCAGTCTCCACCTTTCTTCACAAGGAAGAAAGGAGCAGAAGGCCGCCAGGCCGATCGTGGGCGATCCCCTCAGTGAGCGCAAGTCGGCAAGCCCCACGATTCAGTGTGAAGGACCAGCAGGCCTGAGGTGCAGAATCACAACTCGCCGCGGTGCTTCAAGTGCCAAGCGGACGCACTCTGAATGCCTGAGACCAGTCGATGCCTCGACGTATGCATGGAGAACCAAGCGCAAGTCTGCCAAACAAGGAGGACGTACTATGTTCACCAAACCCCTTTGGAAGGTGGCCCTGATAGTAGGGTTAGTTCTGATTTTGGCGCAGCACTTCTGCAGTCCCAAGAGCCGCACCTGCGTCGCGGCGGAATCTCCCCTGGACAAAGGGAGCGAAGTCTTTGCCGTCAGCGCGGCTTTCGTGAATGCTTCGGGCGGTCTGTACGAGCTGGGCGAGGAATCCTTTACTGCGATTCTTCTTATGCCCCAGATGGCCCACTTCGTCATCGACAGGCTGGCGCTGGGGGT
>CAYFQZ010000007.1:0-8546 GCA_964345305.1 uncultured Ignavibacteria bacterium
CATGCCAAGCTCCATTCGATAGGCGAAATTCTCCAGCCATCTAGTCATGGCATAGTAGGCTATTGGGGCCGCGATCAGGTTGGCGATTAGCACCAGCACGATGATCTCCTTAGAAAGGAGCCTCACGATATTTGCAGCTGAGGCGCCCAGGACTTTGCGGATTCCAATCTCCTTGGTGCGTTTCTCGGCGGCAAACGCAGCCAGACCAAACAGACCCATGCACGAGATGAGTATAGCCAGAAAAGTGGACCATCTGAAGATGGTGCCCATACGCTGCTCGGCCCTGTAGAATTCCTCGATGGTCTGATCCAGAAAGTGATATTCGAAAGGAAACTCGCTGGCGGTTTGTTGCCACCTGCTCTCCAGAAGGCTGAGGATTTCGGGCACGGCGCCAGGCTTGAGCCTCACCAGCAAATAGTACAGCTTCTCGAAGTCGATCTGCAGGACAAGCGGATATATGGGATCCCGTAGTGATCCCTGGTGGAAGTCTCTGACCACTCCGATGATCTTCCCCCCGCGTCCTTCGTAGGAGAATCGCTTCCCGATCGGATCGTCCAGTCCCATCTGCCTGACTGCTTCTTCATTCACCAGGAAAGCTTCTTTCTGATCGGTGACGAATTCATCGGAGAAGTCCCTACCCCTCACCACCTGCATGCCTAGAGTGTTCACGTAGCCGTGGTCCACGTTGTACCGACACATTACCACCTCTTTCTTGGCGTCTTTGCCCTCCCAATCGACTTCATTGGAAGCCCAGTGAGTTGACTTGGGTGGCCAACCGGCGCTCACCGAGATCACGTCGGGATTCTGCAGCAGCTGGCCCTTGATGTTCTGGTAATCCTCGAGGAATCCTCCCCTCATCCGAACGAACAGCAAATGCTCCTGATCGAATCCTAGATCACCTTTGGTCATGAAGCCGAGCTGCCCTGAAATCACCAGCGCGCTTATTATCAGGAAAACCGATGCGGCGAACTGGATCGCAACCAGCGTCTTCCGCAAGGTTGCACCTCTGGAGCCCGGACTGGCAGCTGCTTTGAGAACCCGGATGGGCTTAAAGGAAGAAAGAAGCAAAGCAGGGTAGCTCCCGGCCAGCACTCCGGTCAGCAGTGCTAATCCGACCAACGCGAGAGCCAGTTCGGGCCTTCCGGCCAGATCGAGGCCTAACGGTTTTCCTAACCAGGAGCTGACAGCGGGCAATAGTAGCTCCAGCAAAGCCAGTGATACCGCCAAGCCCAAGAATGAAAGAAGAATCGACTCGCCGAAGAACTGTTTTCTAATCTGCTTTTTGTCTGCGCCAACGACCTTCCTGACACCTATCTCCTTTGCCCTGCTGCCCGATCGGGCAGTACTCAGATTCATGAAATTGATGCAGGCGATCAAAAGAATCAACACAGCCATGGCGGAGAACATGTAGACGTACTTGATGTCACCGGGCTCGCCCCCGCTCAACTCCATTCCGGCGGAGTGGAGATGTATGTCCTTGATCGGTTGCAGCCCCAGAGTCACGGTGGTCTCGGAGGTGTGCTTGGCCAACACAGAAGATATCTTCTGTTCCATCTGATTGCGAGATACCGCACCATCCACTAGCACATAGGTGGCGTAAGCTGAGACCAACCACTGGTCAGTGGTTTTTTTGAGCCACTCCCTGCGTGATTCGAATGGCACCAGGCAATCGAATTGTAGGTGAGAATTGTCTGGGGTGTTTTCCATCACCCCTGTCACCGTGAAGTCCCGTCGGTCAATGTTCAGCAGCCTTCCCAAGGGATTTTCATTCCCGAAATACTTGCGGCTCATCTTTTCGGATATCACCACGGAGAAAGGATCTATCAGCGCGGTTTTCGGGTCACCCATGACGAACGGGAAGCTGAACATCTCAAAGAAGTCGTTGTCCGCCTGTGCCACCACGTCGTTTTGAAAACGCTTGTCTTCGCATTTGATGAGTTGCTCCCCACCGGGAGAGAACCTGGTGGCCAGGTTGATCTCCGGACACTCCTCCTTGAGGGCAGGAGCTAAAAGCGGAGAGGTGAGAGCTTCGCACTTGGTCTCACCCTGATAGCGCCAGGTCTCGGTCACGCGATACAGATCATCTGCCCGCTGGTGAAACCTATCGTAGCTCAGCTCGTCCTGCACCCACAGCAGAATCAAAACGCAGCAGGCCATCCCCATGGCCAGACCGGCAATATTGATAATTGAGTAGACTTTGTTTCTCGAAAGGTTCCTTAACGCGACCTTAAAGTAGTTTCTCAGCATATCACAATGCCTCGTCTGTCCAGCTTATCCATGGATGGACTACTCGTATCTCAATGTCTCCACCGGATTGGTCAGTGCGGCTTTGACCGCCTGAAAGCTTGCCGATAATACCGCCAGCGACATAGCTACTAGACCCGTTAATAGGAAGGTGTCGAGGCCGATGCTGACCCGGAAAGGGAAATCCTGCAAGATGCTTTTCATGAGCAGATAGGCTAAAGGCCAGGCGATCAGGTTTGACAGTGCTACGAGCACCACGAACTCCTTCGAGAGCATCGCCGCTATGCTCGCTACAGTGGCGCCCAGCACTTTTCTTATTCCGATCTCCTTGGTTCTCCGAACGGCAGTATAGGAGACCAGGCCGAAAATCCCCAGACATGCAATGGTGAGGGTTATCACCGACAGAACCAGCTGCAGCGTCCCTGAGGCCTTGTACTCAGCGTAACCGTTTCTTATGTCCTGGTCTAAGAAAGAGTAGTCGAATACCACACCCGGCAATGTTGCCTCCCAGGTATCTCTTACATCTTGAATTGACTCGGAGACCTCATCCGAAGGCAGCTTGACGCACAGCGTGTTCCACTCCTCCGGTTGCAGCATTATGAAGGAGACGGGCCGGTAGGCCCAATCGAGGGTGCTGCCGTGAAACTCCTTTACCACCCCCACCACCTCGTAGACCTTGTCTTCTCCTCCGTAAAGCTTGTACCCGATGGGATTATCGACCTTAAGCTCACCGGTCAGGGACTCGTTGATGATCACCGCCCGATTGACATCAGATGCCATATCCTCGGAGAAGCCCGTGCCTTTCACGATCTCCAACCCGAACGTCGATATGAAGTCACCATCGACATAGTATGCTCTACCCGCCAGCATATCTTCCCGTTTTCGCTCAGGGTCCGTGTAAAATCCGCGGTAGCGCCTCGATCTTATGCCTGGCGGACCGCTGTTCGCGGTGGCAGCCAAAGCCTTTGTATTTCTGAGGATCTCGTTCTTCATCAGCCTGCAGTCATCCGACGTTCGCTCCCCCTCGAACTTGAGCACGAGTACGTTCTCCTTGTCGAATCCCAGGTCCATGGAGGTGACGAAATGATATTGTTTGTAGACTATGGCGGTGGTGCAGATGAAACCGATGGCGATGGTGAACTGGAATACCACCAGCGCCTTTCGGAGGAACGACTTGCCCGATCTGATTCCGGCTTTGCTCTGCAAAACGGCTATGGGTCTGAATCGGGAGAGATACAGAGCCGGGTAGAAGCCGGCCAGGAAACCAACTACCAGTATCATAGCAACCAGCAGCATGGCCATGGTGGGATTGGTGTAAAAGTCCGCAAACGCTTCCCTGGGCAGAAGCGGCTTGGCCCAGGCCTTGAAAATCTCATAGAACATCAGGCTGAAGCATACCGAGACAAATGTGATGAGCAAAGACTCGCCCAGAAACTGCCGGATAAGATGCTTTCTGTGTGCGCCGAAGACCTTGCGCACTCCCACCTCTCTGCTGCGGTCTGCCGACTTGGCGGTGGAGAGATTGATGAAGTTGGCCATGGCCAGAAGCAGGATGAAGATCGCCACCAGGCCCATGGTGTATATCATAGAGGCCTCGCCTGCAGGATGCAGCTCACCCTGCCGGCCGGAGCCATAGACGCTGAAATAGATCTCCCCCAGAGGCTGCAGCTCAAACTGAAACTTGCTTGCCACTTCGGGTGGAACATGCCTGCCGAAGATGGCGGGGATCTTGTGTTCCACCACCCTGGGGTCTACGCCCTCTTCCAACAACAGGTAGGTGTAATCCTTGCCAAAGCCGTCCCACGCTTCGGAGACCTGACCTGTCCTCTCGAAGGTAGAATAGGAGACGATGAAATCGCAGTGGAGCTGTGTATTCTGTGGAATGTCTTTCAAAACCCCGGTGACCTGACACACCAGACTATCATTCAGTTCTATAATCTGTCCAACCGGATTCTTCCCCGGGAAATGCTCGTCTGCAACTGTTTCGGTGATGAGAATGGAGAAAGGTTCGCTTAGTGCAGCCTGGGGATCGCCCTGGACAAGAGGAAAGGTGAAGACCTCCAAGAAATGGGGGTTGGCGCATAGCACGTATTCCCCGTGCTCATATCCGTGACTGTGGAATTTCTCTTCCGGAACGAAGCCCTCCTCCCCTATCTTCAGCTCCAGGTTGCCCAGGGCTCTGAAGACGGCCGCCTTCTCCACCTCGGGGATCTCTTCGGCCAGAGCGGGTCCCAGAGGAGACATCACCCGGGCGGAATAGACTTCCTCATCCTCTGCGGCGAAGCGGCCGTTGACCCGGCAGATTCGACTCTTGTTCTGGTGGAAGTTCTCGAAGGAAAGCTCGTAGCTGATGTGACCGATCACAATCAGACATGAGGCCAGACCGATGGCCAGGCCGAATACGTTGATCAGACCGTAGAGCTTATGCTTCACCAAGTTTCTTACTGCTATCTTTATGTAGTTCTTAAGCACGCCCGGCTCCTCTCATGTTGGCTCATTCGTACCTCAGGGTTTCCACCGGGTTGGTCAGGGCGGCCTTCACCGCGTGATATCCCTCGGTTGCCAGAGCAATCAAGAGTGCAAGAACGGCTGCCAGAACGATTGTTTCCCAGCCGATGCTTATTCGGTAGGCGAAATCCTGCAACCACCTCGACAAAGCGTAGTAGGCAGCCGGCGCCGCCATGGCCGTGGCAATCATCATCAACAGGACCGTCTTTTTGGAGAGCAGCTTGAGAATGCTCGGCACCGAAGCTCCCAGGACCTTCCGGATTCCGATCTCTTTGGTTCTCTGCTCGGCGGTGCAGGCAGAGAGTCCAAACAGCCCCACACATCCCAGGAAGATAGCGAGCAGGCTGAAGGAAAGCGCCATATGTCCCAGCCTCTCCTCTGCTCTATACATGCCGTCAAAAGACTGGTCCAAGAAATAGTAATCCAAGGGGTGACCCGGGGCGATTTGCTTCCACTTGTCCTCTAGAAGTCCTACAGTCTTTCTCAGGTTGTCCGGCATAATCCTGACGGAGATGGTATTCAGGTCCTCAATGGCATAAGCCATATACAGAGGTTCAATCTCCGTATGCAGAGAATTGAGGTGAAAGTCCTTGACCACCCCAATCACCTTGGTGGGAACCAGTTGGGGATCACCAGCCTCGCCAAGGACGCGTCTCTTGATAATCCTGCCGAGCGGATCCTCCCACCCGAATTCTCTTGCTGCCGTCGCATTAATTATAGCTGATTCCTCGACGTCGGTAGCAAGATCAGCGGAGAAATTCCTGCCGGCAACAAGTTCTAAGCCGAGTGTGGCGATGAAATCGTGATCAACGTTGACCGTACGCATAAGCTGGCTTTCCTCCTCAGAAAACCCTTCCGGAACGAAGTTGGTCATCATGCCGCCCCTTCCGGGAACAGTATTTGACGCAGCCACATAAATCACACCAGCCAGCCCCGACAATTCTTCTTTGATGGAGCTAATGGACTGTTGGGTTACATCGCCCACGTCAGGTATGACCAGAACCTGCTCCTTGTCAAAGCCCAGCTCCTTGTCCTTCATGAAGGCGATCTGTTGGTAAATGGTAAAGGTTCCGATGATTAGAGCGATGGATATTACAAACTGGATCACCACCAGAAGGTTGCGGAAGCGAAGATTGATCGCGCCGGCCATGAAAGCGCCTTTTAATACATTGACCGGGCGGAAGGAAGAAAGGAAAAACGCAGGATAGCTTCCGGCAGCAACTCCGACGGCAAGCGCCAGGCATACCAGTCCGGGGATGACCCACCAGGTTTTCAGGTAGTTCACGCTCAGTTGGCTTCCTGCAATGGAGTTGAAGAAAGGTAGGCTCAGCTCAACAAGTATGAAAGTGACTGCGACGGAAAGAAGGGCATAGATCAAAGTCTCCCCGAGGAACTGCCGGATCAACTTGCCTCTGCCAGCCCCTAGGGTCTTTCTTACACCAACCTCTTTTGCGCGCGTGGCGGAGCGAGCCGTGGAGAGGTTCACAAAATTGATGCAGGCTATCATCAGGATAAAGACTGCTATGGCAGAGAAAAGGTAAATGTAGCCGATATCACCCCCCGCAGACAACTCGCCGTCGAGCTTCGAATGAAGGTGGATACTGGCAAGGGGCTGCAGAAAAAGCTCCAAAGAGGCTCCCACTCTCTGCAGTGTGGCTCCCATATGGGTCTCGATCAGCGCCGGGAACTTCCCCTCAAGTTCTTTCCAGTCCGACTTCTGGTCCAAAAGAAGGTAAGTGTAGTACCCGAACCAGCCCCACACGTCCAGCCCCTGCCTTTCTTCAGCATAAAGCGTCTCGAAGGAACAAAGCAGGTCGAAATCGAAGTGAGAGTTCTGGGGCACGTCTTCCACCACGCCGGTGATAGTGAAGTCTCTCCGGTTATCCATCCGCAGAGTCTTTCCGACCGGATCCTCATCGCCGAAGTATTTTCCGGCTATCTCTTCGGTGATGACCGCCGAGTGGGGAGCTTTGAGGGCAGATTCGACGTCGCCTTTGATCATGGGAAAGGTGAAAACCTCAAAGATGGAGTTCTCCGCATAGCGAATCCTCTCTTCATAAAAGGCCTTCTCCTGGTACTCGACCAGCATCCTGTTCTCTCCGGTGAACCTCGCCGCATTCACAACTTCAGGGTATTGCTGCAGAATGGCCGGAGCCATCGGGGCGCTGCCTGAAGCTCCTCGCCTCTCACTCCCGCCGATGGTGAGTTGGTGACTGAGGCGATAAATCCTGTCTGCGTTCTCGTGAAAGTTGTCGAAGCTCAGCTCGTTGACCACCCAAAGCATAATCAGCACACAGCAGGCCATTCCCACTGCCAGCCCAACGACGTTTATAAGTGAATATCCCTTCTGGCGGATCATGTTTCTCAAAGAGACTTTAACATAACTCCAGAACATCACTTAACACCTCGTTTAAACGGTTGATACAGACATTACTCATATCGCAGAGTCTCCACCGGATTGGTCAGGGCTGCTTTGATGGCCTGGTAGCTTGCCGTAAGCAGGGCGAGCACCGCAACTACGACGCCTGTCGACAGAAAGACGCCCGGACCGATGCCAACCCTGAAGGCAAAGTCCTGAAGAAAAGAGCTCATTGTCAGATAAGCGACAGGCCAGCCAATCAGATTGGATATTCCAACCAGGATGACGAATTCTTTCGACAGCAGCGTCACAACACTGGTGACGGTGGCACCAAGCACCTTTCTTATCCCGATTTCTTTGGTTCTGCGCACGGCGGTATAAGAAACCAGGCCGAATATCCCCAGACATGCGACCGCGATTGTTAAAAGCGATAACGTGGCGAATATTCCTCTCTGCAACCTCTGATCGTCGTAGGTGCGGTCGATCTCATCTTCAAGAAAGGCGTACTCGAACAGCTCCCCTGGAAGAACCGTCTCCCAGGTGCTTTTGATCGCTGCTATGGACCCGGAAATGTCCTCGGGCGGCAGCTTAACAGAAAGGGTATTACGCCTCTCCGAACTGAGCTTTATAACAGTCACCGGCATCCGTGCCCAGCTCATGGTCGATCCGTGAAAATCTTTGACCACGCCGACAACTTCGTAGAATTTCCCGCCTTGTCTGTAAAGTCTGTAACCTATCGGATTCTCGATCCCCAGGTGTTTGACTCCAGATTCGTTTATTATTATTTTGCGATTTACGTCCCCTGCATAATCCTCCGAGAATCCCCTGCCTTGGGTAATCTCCAAACCAAACATCGAAATGAAATCGTAGTCGACATGGTAGGCCCTGACCACAATGTCGTTTTCCCGCGCCTCATCGGTGTAGAACCGGTAAAACACGTAGTTCATTCTGCCAGGTGGACAATCCGCTGACGTCGCCGATAACCCTCTGGTGTTTTTCAAGATTTCGTGCTTCATTAACTGGCAATTTCCTGCAGCATTGTCCCCCTCGAAATCCAATAGCAGAATATTGTCTCTCTCAAATCCCAGATCCAGCGAAGTGATGTATTGCAGCTGCTTCTGAGTTATAAGAGTACTGCAGATGAAAATCACGGCGATGGTGAATTGGAACACAACCAAGGCCCTTCTCAGGGTCGACCTGGAGGACTTGGTGCCGGCTTTACTCTGCAAAACCGCAATCGGCTTAAAGCGGGATAAATATAGGGCAGGATAGAAACCGGAGAGAAGGCCAACCAGCAAGCCCAGGCCGACAACGGCAAGAAACATCATCCAATTATCAAAGAAACCTGCGGTCGCCTCCCTTTTAAAGAACAGGTTGAACTGTGGTTTTATCAATTCATAAACCGCCAAGCTGAGCAATAAGGAAAAGAACGTTA
>CAYFQZ010000008.1:0-3597 GCA_964345305.1 uncultured Ignavibacteria bacterium
ACAACGATGCTGGTTTCATAATACTTGGCCTGATCATCGAGCAGCATACAGGGATGAGCTTCTCCGAGTATGTTGAGAAACACGTCTTCGGCCCGTGTGGGATGATTGATTCGGGCTACTTAGCAACTGACAGATTGCTGGCTCGAACGGCGTACGCATACATGTACAGCAAGGATGATGACGACTACAAGACAAACTTCTTCGCCGTTCCGATTGTGGGAGGGCCTGACGGGGGTGCGTATACCACAGCCCTTGACATGGCCAGGTTCTGGAAAAGTCTGTTTGATCGTCGAGTTTTAGATGAGCCAAACACCGACAAATTACTGTATCCGCATATCGCGGCAAGAAGTGAAGGGAAAGACAGATATTACGGATACGGTGTCTGGATGATCAAGCCAGAGGACGGCGCAGGCGCCTATTACGTTGAAGGCTGGGACCCCGGCGTGGCATTCGTCTCCGTTTTTCAGCCCGAGAGTGAGACTCTGATAACAATCATTGCTAACACCAACAAGCCGGTCTGGCCTATATATGAAGCGATCGTGAATGTTTTGAGAAAGAAGCAATGATATTGCGTCGCTTGGCCGGTGTGCAGGGGGGCCTTATTGGTGGAGTGAATTGAACAGCAGATCGGATAAGGTCTTTGACCAGGCAAGGAGAGATGAACATGATGATCAGTTCGACGATGTTGGGTGTGCGACAGCTTCTTATAGATTTTGTTGTCGTGATCTTGATGTTACCGCAGTTCGCGGGTAATAGCCACGCCGGAGAAGATGACGACGAAATTGTGGTTGGCAAATACGTGAAGTTCCATTCACAGATCTTCGACGAGGAAGTCACGATTTTGGTTCATCTGCCTTATGCATACGATCGCACCGAGCGAGTCTATCCCGTTCTGTACAGTCTTGGTGGAGACGACGTGCTGCGTTTCTCGAAATCTTCGGCAACTCTTGAGGAGCTTAATTCTAAGGGAAAGATTCCCAAGATGATCCTGGTCACTTTGGCCAATACCGGCCGCATCCCTATCAGGCTCGATAGCGATCCAGACTCACTGCGCGCCAGGGAGCACTTGAGATTCGTAATCGAGGAATTGATGCCGTTTGTGAACGAGAATTACCGCACGGCCAATTACAGGATCCTGTTCGGGCAGTCGAATGCAGGGTTGTTCACCATATACTCTCTCCTGGAGACGCCCGATTCCTTCGATGCATATGTTGCCAGCAGTCCCATGCTGGGCTGGTGCAGCGACTTCATTTTCAACAAGGCTGAAAACCTCTTTGAAAAGAGCAGGTCATTGGATAAATTCCTCTTCATGATCTATGGCGAAGCCGATTATGAACGTGTTACCTCATATGTTCCCGGTTTCGCCGACTTGCTGAAGGCCAAGGCTCCTGCAGACTTCAGGTGGGAAGTGAGAGTATTAGAGGAAGAAGGTCACGTCCCTTACACCAGCTTGTATGAAGGGCTCAGGGCGGTCTTCTCCGATTGGGATTTTCCTGACGCAAGAGAGGAGGAGGCGAGCTTACAGGAGATCCAAGACTTCCACGACCACCTCACGCAGAAGTACGGGTTTGACGCCCAGATACCTTTCGGATTGCTGTTGGATGTGGGCATGCGACATGTACGTGAAGAGAACTTAAAGGAAGCTATCGAGGTACTGGAGGTGAATATCCAGCAGTATCCCTATTACGGCGGCGCCTATTATTATCTTGCAGAGATCTATCGAAGAGGCGATGAAAAGCAGCTTGCGCTTGAAACCTACCAAAAAGCACTGGAGGTGGACCCTGAATATCCGCGCAAAGACGTGATTCTCAGAAAAATCGAGAGCTTGAGGTAGGCAGCCGTGATGGCAGACAGAAAAGACGCGTTAGGGTTTTCCATGCTAAGTCTCGACCTTCGAAGGTGGGTCGGTTTCCCCGCAAACCTGGCCGGTGACAGGAGAAGGCTAAAGGTGATGGCTGGCGGACCGGGGACCTCAAAACTTCGCGCACCTTTTGAATTTTCAGTTGAATAACGGGTATTCCAGTTTGAAAGGAGCAATAATGAATCTGAGGAACGCCACATTGTTAGCAATAATCGGTCTCTGCTATACTTTTGCCTCAAGGACAATAGGAACCTTTGTGCCCGACCTGTTCAGGAATCTGGCGGCAGCCCAGGTCAACGGGGTACTCCTTTTTCTGGCCAGCCTTACCACCTTCTTATTCTTCGTCTATTTTCTCAGAGACTATGTCGAGAAAGATGAGACGGAGCTGAAGAGCGGGGCATGGCTGGCTCTTATTGGTTCTGCTTTGATGTCACTATTGCTTTTGAAGGGTCTCCTGCCGATCCTGCATGATTACACATTCCGCAGTCTGGCCGGGCTCCACTTGGTTGAACCCTTGGTGCCCTGGGTTAGCTCGATACTGATTCTGTTATTCTTCTTCGTCTTTTACAAAAGGACGGTTCGGAGAGGGCAGAGGAGGCTGCAGACAGCGACACTTTGGGCCGTAATCGGTTGTTTGGTCGGCGTCTTGCTGCGGACCCTTACCGCATCTCTATATCTTTATTCTACAGTTATCAGATGGTTTTCAGACTTCCCGCGCATAATGCAGCTTATCTTCCTTCCCATATTCGCGTTCAGCTTCCTGGCCATTCTGTACTTCTTTGCGTCCTTTTATAGAGAGCAGAGACAGATCGGTTAGCTTTACCAGCGATCACTTCTGTCTCGCCACACAGGTGTAGAACGGATGGCTTGTGTCAGCGGCGGGATGAGGACGGGCTCTCGGGAATAGTGTTTCGATAAGAGTGAACGCTGCAGGTAACCAAGGAGGATTCTCATGAGATACCAGTTCGTAGGCGATAATCCCACCGAAGAGAAGGCACTGAAATCCAGTCCAGCCGCCCGGCCGCTCTTTGACCCGTTCCTGCCGGTGCTTCAGGCGCGGTCGATCATGGCTGGGGTCCGCAAGGGGATATTCGAAGCCATAGGAGAGAAATCGAGAAGCGCGGAAGAGCTGGCCAGAGAGCTGTCGCTGGATGCAGATTGTCTGGAACTTCTTTTGCGCGTTCTGGCGTGCGCGGGATACGTAACTCGGCAGGGAGCCCAGTACAGCCTCACCGAGCTTGCCCAAAACACGCTCCTGCCCGGTAGCCCTCTGCAGCTAGCGGGATGGGTGGAGTATAACTACATCCATTGGCGCATCATTGACAAACTGGAAGAAGTCTTGAAGACGGGAAAGGGCATCGGAATTGACCGGAGCCTGAGCAGCCGCGAAGACTGGGCCATCCAGCAGCGGGCCATGCTCGAGACCGCCCGCCCTGCGGCCCCACTGGTTGCCTCTCTGGTGCCCATCAAGGAGGGTGCGCGGAAGATGCTCGACGTCGGGGGATCTCACGGACTTTACGGCGCGATGATTTGCCGAAAGCATCCCCCCATGCGCTCCGAGGTCGTGGAGTCGCCGCAGGCTGTTGAACACGCCAAGAAGCTGGCCCGGGAGGAAAGGATCGACGACGTGGTAAGCCATCGTGCCGGAGATGCGCTGAAAGACGAGCTTGGGCGCGGATACGACGCCGTGTTCTTGGGGAACATCAATCATCATTTTACCCAGGACCAGAATCAGA
>CAYFQZ010000009.1:0-3470 GCA_964345305.1 uncultured Ignavibacteria bacterium
ACGGACGTTATTCCAAACATCGTTATGGGACAGATAAGCAGTGCCCCTCAAGGTGAATATTCCGTAACCTTCATTATCGGTCACTATGTTGCCTTCAAGAGACCACTGACCGCCAAAGAGCCTGACGGCATCTCCGTGGTTGTGACTTACGGTGTTGTTGGAGATCTGGAACTCCCCGGCGTCCCCTTCATTATATAGCACCACGGCGGAGGGACCCGACTGGTCGTGAATCACGTTGCGGATGACTTTGGCAAAGGTCGGCTCGAGAAGATGTATGGCTGAGCCACCCCCACTGGAATGATTTCCTGCGATGGTATTCTCTTCAATCTGGGAAGCGGATTTGTAGCAATATATTCCCGCCCCGTGGCCGTCACCATTACTGTTCCCGGTGATCCGGTTGCGCAGGATGGTGGGTTGGGATTCATAGCAGTAGATGCCGGCGCCATAACCGGTACTGTTCTGGTTGCCGGTTATGACGTTATCCAGAATGTTGACTTGGGAGTTGTAGGCATAGATCCCACCTCCCAGAGTCCCGTTGCGTCCTTTCCCCTTTTGAACGGTGAATCCTTGCAGGGTCACATCGTTGCTTCTACCCACGGTAACCACCCATCCCGAATTCAAGGCTTCGATGATGGTTGATCGAATGGTTGACTCGTTCTGATCGAATACGTAGCCACCTGTGACCAGCAGCCCTTCTTTATGTTCGAGTTGAATGTTTTCGAGATACAGCCCGCTTTCCACCAGCACGGTATCACCGGAATCCGCAGCGTCTATGGCCAGCTGAATACTGCGGAAAGGCGAGCCGCAGCTCCCGTCGCCAGATTGATCACTCCCCTGAGGGGAGACATGCCACACGGGTCCGTCATAGAACGAGCTCTGGCGGATCATCAGCGACAAGTTTCTCTCATGCGTAATCAGGCTCCCGTCCGGAGCTCGGCCCCTGGCAACCACGGTTATGTCCGGTAAGACTTGGGGAACGCTCCTGGAGGGAACGGAAACCATCAAAGTTGCGCTGCCGGGAAGCTTTTCGATTTGTCCGGGATAGATACGCAGGTTGAGCAGGGGGGAAGGGGTGGAAACACCCAGGGTGATGGGTCCCTCGAGACCGCCCACGGGTGTAACGATCAATTTGAAATGTTTGAAGTCCTGTTCGCGAGACGGCTCTGCGTCTGAACCCCAGCTTGAATATCGGGCCAAAACCTCCGGAACAACGGTCAGGTGAAAATCAGGGCGCGAAAGATCGCGGGCGCCACCGCCGGGATTGGCGGACGCTGATCGCCCCATGAAATGCACCACCTTCTGCACGTCTGAGTCTTTTTCGGACCGGGCAAACAGGTCCTGCGACGACGCTTCTCTTATCGGGCCATGCGCCGTCGCCTCTTTTGCTGTGGGGCCGACCGTGATCTTCTCCTCGTCGATCGAGCGCTGCGAAGAGATGACCCCTTTGTAAGCGGTAAGCAAGAGAAACACGAAGGCGCAGGCTAATCCCAAAGTCATTACCTTTTGTCTTCGTAAAGTTCCTACCACGCGGTGAAGGTTTAGGCTTTCCCGCCTGCGCAGCAGCATGCTCAACTTGCGCTTGATCCTCCGTTTGGTCGTTCGTATCAACTCTTCTGCTTCCTGTGCGCTGTGGCACCGGACCTTGAAGTTTAGCTGGTCCAGCCTTGGGGCGCCCAGGCCCAGACCGCTGAGATCGACGGCGGGCATGCCGCTGCTTTCAATTCTTTCGGATTCCTCCGAATTGAAGCCTATCACCTCAAAAGACACGAAATATGACCCACCGCTCAGTAGCTTCCTGATCTTCAACCGCATGGCTACCTCCCTTCGGCTAATTCAGTACAAGCCACGAGGCCCAAAAGGCCCGCTGAGTTCGTGTTTTTTAGTCAGCCTACAGACGTGTGAGAACGGAGATCCATCTGTTCCGGATCAAGTCACAGCCCGATTTATCAATGCCTTAAAGGCTCCCTGAGCAAGCGTCCCCAGAGTGATCGGAAAGAACGACTGCTGCAAATTCCGATTGCTTAATTGAAACGTCCCTGTTTGAAAAGGGAAACGGAATTCAAATGTCAATGGTAACTCCGGCTGATCAAAAAGAGCCTTTATCTTCAAAGCTATTTCCACTCACACCTCTTGTCAAGGATTTTCTAAAGCTCGGCGACGACTTCTCGGAAGACTGTTCGGCCACGACGATTTGTGTGGGCACGTAGTTCAGTGTTTTTCAACTAGATCGGCCAGACAGGGTGGTCCAACGTCCTTGGGATAGACTCCGCATTTTGTTCATTTGTTGAACAGAGGCAGAGAACCAGCCGATTCGTGACAGAGGAGATATCTGCACGCCGGCCTTACGGACTTCTCGCCATGCGATCGTTTGCCCTTCGAAGGTAGTCTCTTGCTCTGAGAGAATTGGCCAACCGAACTGCGCGAGATCTCGGACCTGGATTTGGCCGGTACGAATGTCACTCGGTCTAGTTCTCATTTGCTGCTTCTCTTGGAGCTCGCCCGAGTAGTCCGGCCTCACTGTCGTTTCTCAGAACGGTGAATCCGTGGCTCGACACGCAGAGGTTTGGAGGCGGTGGAGGTGCAAAGGTGTATGTAGATTTGTGGGGAAATTGAATGGAAAGCGACCCAAGAGACGGTCCGGGCCACGGCACATACTGGAGTGACGAACGGCCTTGTCAGGGCAATTAGACTTTCGGCTGCTGAGGAGACCCCATCCGGGCTTTCTCAGGTCGCTGCCCGGCTCAATGCACGCAGGGCTCTGCCCCTTCCTTATATAAGTAGTTGAGCAAATAGATGACGTCGCCGGCGTCAACCGCATCGTCGCAATCCACATCGCCCAGGAATAGGGGAGAGGGGGCCGGCCCGTTTCTGTAAAGATAGTTTATTACGAAAACCGCGTCTGCCAGGGTTATGTATTCATCGCCCGTCACGTCTCCGGTCATGTGGAAAGAGTACTGAATGGCAGCCAGGATGTCGGGAATGCCCCAGCCGTAATCGTTATCCGGGGAGGAGGCGCGATCGGCTCTCATCATCATGGCTTCCCGCACTTGCATGGGTGTCCAGTCCGGGTGGGCGGAAAGGATCACGGCCGCCGCACCTCCGATCAGCGGAGTGGAAAGAGAAGTGCCACTGGCCGTGGTATAGCCAGTAGTGTCGTACGGGTTGGCACAGGTAGTAGAGACTCCTCTGGCGCATACTTCCGGCTTGGTCCTTCCGTCGAAACTGGGGCCCCTGGAGCTGAAGTATACGATCTCACCGGTGGAGTAGACCGCACCGCAGGCCAGAATGCTGTCTGCATCAGCCGGGGCATGCAGTGTGCCGGATGCGGGCCCTGCGTTGGCCATGGCATTGCAGACCACGATACCACGCCAAGAGGCAATATCCGCGGCAACCGTGGTAACTGCGGTACTTCCGTCCATGTCGGGATAAGTATACCAATCCATGTATGCCAGCGAACTGGAGACCACGTC
>CAYFQZ010000010.1:0-2805 GCA_964345305.1 uncultured Ignavibacteria bacterium
TATTCCACCAAGCGCTCACGCTGCAGTAAGCCGAAGGATTGGTGTGGGTGTAGGCCAGAGGTATGGCAAAGCCGGCTATGCTGTCAGTGGCCTCAGTCTGGTCGTGGGTAATCAGAAGCGGGAACCTGACCATATAGGGCCCGGGCTCACCCTCGGTCCTCTCGCAGTCCAGACAGATCACATTCAGAGTGTCACATTCCCCCCGATCAAGCGGCTGCTCGGGGCACTGCGCTTGGGCCAAAGAGAAGCCAAAGGTTAAAAGCAGCAGAAGAGCCATCGCCGACCAGGATCTAATATTGCACCTCATGGTCTTGCTCCTTTCAGTAAAAGAATTTTCGTCTCCAGATATCATCAGAAGGTTCAGAGTTCTTGTCTTAGGTCACTATCCTATGAGATAAGGTGAGATAACTAAATAGGGCGAACATATTCTCGGTATATCCACACTCGTTGCAGCTTTCGCATCTCCGAATGCGCCAGAATGTTTGGTCGCATTCCTTGCCTTTGAAATGTCGTCTTGTCTCGAAAGGAAAACAGCACCCTACCCTACCCCAACGGAAGGTAATTCAACCAGATTCATACTTGAGATTTGCCCGGTAATCCAGATCTCCCCGCCAATTAAGGGCTTATCAGTGCTCCAGTTGCGCAAACCGGGGTGAACGGAGGAGGACGGGCTTTCCGCATCCTGTCTGCTATCCCCAACTTCATGTTCTTGGATATCTTCCTTCGATCTCAGACCAGCGGTGTGAGTTCGGTTTGGTAACCTTATCGCTTCTTCCGCCGAAGATCGGCTTTGGGCGAAACCGGCAGCGTGACGTCGAGCGGTCTCACAGCGACGAGCAGTGGGGCCCTTTCTTCACCTCCAAACTCCCGCTCAAGCCAGTAATCCATTCTCGAACCTGCAGTTTTCCCGGGCGGCCCGAGCGAGTCGCCCCTGAAGCCGTCCTTGTGGAGACACCAGATCGCTTTTCAGTTTTGAATCTGTTTCCCCACACCTGCAGGCTGCAATTTCAATCTAAGGCTTTTTGCCCCAAAGTCAAGAGAATTTTCGTCTTCGGAGTCGATATGCCCCATTAACTTATCCAACAAACACAGTAGCACACAAGCGAATCTGCACAATAGCCTGCCGATAATCACATGGCCGAAGCTCCGAAGTCACAGATTCGGGCTAAAGGATTGACTGCTTCGGGATTTATTATTCTAACAGGATTTGCCGGCCTCTGCCGGATTTCCCCTGACGCGACCGGAAAAGAGGACCAGAACCTGGCTTAAGCCAGGTTCTGGTCTGTCTTGCTGCTTCTTCTGCGCAGCGGGCCTAACTCATGTTCTCGATTATGGCCGTAGCGTATTCGTAGGTCTTTAGCTTGTTGGCGCCGTCCATAAGCCGGTGCAGGTCGCAGGTAACCCGCTTCTGCTCGATGGTATCTCCCGCGGCCTGGTGGGCCAAGTCGGCAGCCGTCATGGCTGAAAATCCAAGCGTCAGGACCCCGGGGGCGGTCCGCTCCTGTACAGATAATTGAGCAGGTAAATCACATCGCCCAGATCGACCGATCCATCAAAGTTTAGGTCACCGGCAAGAGCCGGTTCCGGCGGGGAGCCACCTTTGAAGAGGTAGTTCAACAGATAGACCACGTCGCCCAGATCAATCATGCTGTCTCCGTTAGCGTCTCCTGCCAGCCAGGGCACACACAGATAGTCGTAAGTCAGGACTCGTCCCCCTAGCGGAACGGGGACATTGCTCGCCAAAAGAACCGCCGGCTCGTCGCTCACCCCCGCCTCCAGATCGAACACGTCGTTAGCATTGGCGCCGGACCCGCGGCTGACCTCTATCTGGTATCGGCCCAGCAAAGGCAGCGAGACGGTAACCTGGTCCACCGGCTGCCCGTTCTCGTCGTATGTCTCTTCATAGTAAGCGTCCAGAATTCCGTTGAAATCGGGACTGATGTAATCCCCTACCGGATTGGTGACGGTGACGTCCACCGGGCCACGCCGCGCGGTGATCACCAAGGCTTCCACCCACGACACTGTCAGAAGAACATCTTCGCTGTGTTGGATTGCTGTTCCGCCGATCTCAGTTCCTGTTACGGTGAGGGTGCAGTATCCCGGTGGGGTAGTCATCGCAGTGCTGATGGTCATAACTGACGTATCGGTGGGAACCACAGGATTGGGAACAAAACTGACAGAGGCATCTGCGGGAAGACCGCTCGCCGTCAGAGTGCACGGGGATGCAAAACCAGAAACCGAGGTCAAGGCCACGTGGTAGTCAATGGAGTGGCCTGCCAAAACCTTCCGGGCCTCCTCGAGCACGTCAAGGGTGAAGTCCCCAGTGCATATGACAAATGCCGCGTCACTCTGATCACACGGAGCAGCGTCCTCTGCATCGCAGATCCTTACCAGACAGTTGGTCGAAGGAGCGTGAGGAATAGTCCAGGAATAACTTCCAGAAGGCGCCGAAACGTCCACCGCCACCGTCAGCCAACTGGAACCACCGTCAGTGGAATAGTCAATATCCACCAAAGAGATACAGTCGGAAGTCCAGGTGATGTCGTTGACGGTTCCCACACACCATTCCTCTCCACCGTTGGGGGCGGTGACCGTGATAGCCTGAGGAACCAACGCGCCGTCATCACAAGCTTGGCTGGATTCCCCACAGTCATTGTAAGAAGAAACACAATAACTGTAAGTCACCCCAGGCGTGGCAGTCAGATCATCGTAGCTGGTAACGTCCGCTCCAACACTCGCCAAAGGCGAACCAGCACGGTAAATATTAAGCCCAGACTCATCAGTTGAGTTGTCCGTCCAGGAGAG
>CAYFQZ010000011.1:0-17900 GCA_964345305.1 uncultured Ignavibacteria bacterium
TCAAGTACAGAAGCGAGGGGAACAAAACCAGGGCCGAAACGTGTAGACCGAATGCAGCGAGGAAAAACAAAATGGGGAGAAACAAACCGTTCCTGCGCTTGCAATATCCCAGGCAGGCGAGCAAATACGCGACCGCAGCCAGGTACGGCAGTGTATAGCTTTCGACGTATCCGAAGAAAAGCAGGGTTGACCCCATGGCCACTAACACAATCACGCTCAGAGCCCTCTCCCCGTCGGTTTTCCCGAACCTCCCGGCCATGGAGAGGATCAAAAACAGAAATACGACGCCACCCACGACGCTTAAAGCCGCGTAAGTTTGAAAAGCATCCCAGCCAAGAACTGAGGCCGCCTCGACGTGCAGAAGGAAATCCAAGGGTGCGGTAAAGGAAAACTTCGCCCCCTGGTTTATCTCCCTCGCCCGCAGGAAGCTGTCCCCCAAAAGGAAAGTCCTTACCCTGAGCACCCAGAAGAGAACTCCGCCCAGCAGACTGATAAGCGTGTATTTGTAGTATTTGTTGATTCTCCTAAACCAGGCTGGCATCCTGGCGTAAACTCCGGTGACAAGAACGCTTACCACTCTGTTCAGACGCGGGACAAGGACCAGGGTTGCGCAAATCACCAGAGCCCATCGCCAAACCGGAGGCAGAAAGTAAAGCAGATTCACCCCCCACAGTCTCTCTTCGGGGAAATACGAAGCAACCAGATGAATGGGAATGAGAAACAGACAGCCCGTACATATTATCTTTTCGGCCCTGTTCATACATTGAATCTGAAGAAGATCACGTCTCCATCCTGCACCACGTATTCCTTGCCTTCGAGCCTCAGTTCACCTTTCTCCTTGGCCTTTTGCACGGAGCCAAGCTGCCACAACTTGTCAAAGGGGATCACCTCCGCTTTGATGAAACCCTTCTCCATGTCGGTATGGACGGTCCCTGCGGCCTTTATGGCTCTGATACCCGAAGGAACGGGCCAGGCCTTCACCTCGTTTTCATTGGCGGTGAAAAACGAGATCAGATTCAAAAGCCTGTAAGAGATGTCTATGACCCTTTCGATAGCCTGCTCCCTTAAGCCCAACTCCTCCATAAATGCCCTTCTGTCTTCCGGGTCCAGTTGACAGAGCTCCATCTCGAGTTTGCCGCAGATGGAGCATACCGAGCAGGCAGAGGCCTTCTTGCCTTCGACGATCCCCAGGCATTCGGACTCCATCTGTTCTCTCCGACCCAATTGCTGCTCGTCCACGTTCAGAATGATAAGCATGGGCTTAAGGGACAGGAAGGCGTAGCCCCGGACCAGCCTCTCCTCTTCTGCTGGCAAATCCACTTCTCTTAATGGAGTTCCCTCGTCTAGTGCCTCCTTGAATCTGTTGAGAACTTGCAGCTCTCTTTTTTCCTCTTCGGATTTGGAACTTGTCACTGACTTCGCCAGCCGCTTCAACCGCTTCTCTATGATGTCCAGATCGATGAGGATCAGATCCAGATCCAGATTCTTTATGTCCCTCTGGGTATCCAGCGAGCCGGAGACGTGCATCACATTTTCATCCTGGAAAGTCCGCACCACGTGGGCCAGAGCATCCACCTCCCTCAGGGAATGATAGAATTCTCCATCCGAGGCCTTTTCCTTGGTCTCCTTTACCAGCCCCGCCACGTCGATGTATTCCACCTCGGCCGGAGTTGCTTTCTTGGGGTTATAGAGAGAGGCCAGTCGTTGCACCCTGTCGTCGGGAACCTTGACGATGCCTCGATTGGCCTCCTTCACTCCGAGAGAGAATTCACCCACTTTCGCCTGGGCCGAGGTCAACGCGTTGAAGACCGTGGTCTTGCCGACAAAAGGAAGGCCGATGATCCCGATTTTCATCCTTGACGTTTCCCGTAAGGTATATGCTACATTCTGATTTCTGCCACGCCTTTATGAATCCAATCAGGCCGAAGTTCCTGATCCAAACCTTCGAGTATCTTATCGTCTTTGTACTTTCCCGAGGTGACGAAAATGGCTTTCATGCCCAGCCTTTTTGCTCCCGCCAGATCAGACAGGGGATCGTCGCTTACCATGAAACACTGATCCGGCGCAGCATCAAACCGGCGCATGGCTTCAGTATAGATTTCCGGCTGAGGTTTTCCAAAAATCCTCGGTTCCTTCCGGGTGCTGTACTCTAAGGCCCTCACCACTCCTCCCACCGAAACCGCGAGCCGTCCATCGACATCTTTGTAAAGCCGATTGGCATGAAGCGCCAGCAGCACCGCATCGCTCTTGATTAGGACATTGACGGCCACTTTAAGCTTCTGGTAGGTAAACGAGGTGTCCAATCCCACCAAGACCGCCTCGGCTCGATCGCCTGCAGACGCTTCCACGCCATTCTCCTCCAGGTAGGCCTTCAGGTCCGAGCTGCCGAGGATATAGCAGCTCTTGATACCCTTCCTCTTCATCCAGGTCAACGCCGTACCCACACAGGTTAGCAGGTTCTTCGCTTGCAGATCGAATCCTTGATCCTTCAGCTCCTTCAAGAGATCTTCCGGCCTGTGGGTGGTGTTGTTAGAGACCAGAACGAACTCATGAGAGGAAGAGGCCAAAGACTCTATCCATTCGACCGCCCCCTCTATCGGTGCAAAGGATTTGTCCTTGACTATGGTCCCCTCAATGTCTACCAGATACAGTTTCTTCATCGCGATTTCATTTTAAGTCATTTAGGAGCCTTTGTCAACCGGTTTGGCCGGATGATCCCGAAAGAACTTGAAGTTCCCGCCTTCAAGCAGTGCATTAGGAGGCGTGGAAGTGAAGGCTCTGACCTTTTTAGGGCATAGAGGAAGCCTCCCCCCTTCCTGTCAAGGCCAGAAGGTGGCAAATCTTCTCAGCAGCTTGGCGACGCCTTCCACTCCCGAAACCTTGCATTTTTCGGCGGCAACCATATTGGCAAAATCGAGCGAGCGGTCGAATCTTCCGGTACTCAGGTAGCAGCATAGAAAGCCGGCCGAGAATGCATCTCCGCAACCGGTGGTATCTTTGAAAGCCCGAACTTTCCGGCCCGCGCTCATTCTCAATTCGCGAGTCGAGTCCTTCTTGTAGATCATCGCCGCACCAGCCTGGGCCAAGGTGACCAGCAGAGCTCTCGGACCCAAGCTCAGGATCGTGTCTCCGAAATCTCGAACATCGTCTGTGGATCTGAGATCTTCACCCGAGAGGATACTCAGCTCGCCCAGATTGCACTGAACCACATCGACCTCTGCCACATATTCCTTCCATCTGGCCGGAGTTCTGAAGAACCGTGTCCCATCCTTTTTGACCCCCAGCGTCAGACTGTGCACGTCCATGAACAAGAGAGCATGCGTTTTCTTCCGAATCCGCTTCAGCGTGCCGAGACCAATATCGAACCCGGAGATGAAATTAACCAGGACAGCGTCACAGTCGAGAAACGGTTCTATCTGGGAAAAACTCAGGACGGGTACCCTGTTCTGCAGTACCTCCTCCCTGTCGCCTTTCTCGTCTATCAGAAGCAATGCATGATTGTTTTTCCTTCTCACTTTTCTGATTCCGTCCGGCCTGACATTGGAGTAGCTTTCTATCATACCCATCACCCGATCATAAACGTCGTGGCCCAGATTGCACACCGGACGAATCTCCAGGTATCTCCCTCCCAAACCGGAGAGCGAGGAGAGATTGTACAGAATTCCACCAAAGCTTTCTTTTCTAAATCCCGAGGGAAAAACCAGGGTGTCTCTGTTTATGGTTCCTATTACCGTTACTTTGAACTTTCTCACGTCTCTTGCAGAAGAGTCCTTTGCCGCTCCCGATGGCTTCGGATCACACAGGTCTTATCTCAAAGCAGGGACGCAACGGCTTGAAAAACCTCGCCAGGTGTAATATCCTTCATGCAGCGAAAATGCTTTTCAGGGCATCTCCTCTTACCGTGTATCCCGCATGGACGGCAGTAGATTTCCTTTTCAACGGCTGCGTGACTGACGCCATAGGGTGCGAACCCGAAGCCAGGTACCGTTGAGCCGAATATCGCCACCACCGGGGTCTTGACTGCAGAGGCGATGTGTACAGGGGCACTATCGTTGGAGACGAGAGCCTTGCACAGTGAGACGGCTGCAGCCGTCTGCAGAATGTCGGTCTCTCCGGCCAGGATAATCGGTCTTGCCGGCATCAAACCCGCTATCTCCTCGCAGAGTGGGCGATCTTCTTCCGAACCGAGGAAGACGACTCTTATCCCTGACCTCTCCATTAGAAGCTGCGATACTTTGGCGAATCCTTCGGGAAGCCACCTTTTGGTCGCCCATACCGAGCCGGGAGCGACCGCCACCAGCCTGTCATCTCCGCCAACACCTGAGTTTTCCAAAAGCTTGCGAACGTGGGCAAAATCGTCGGGCGAAGGAAAGAGCTCCGGTGTCCTGTTTTCCAAATCGCTCCCACAATCAGACAGCAGGGATAGGTTTCTATCTACTTCGTGAATGTCGGACCTGTAAGTCACCTTCCGGGTCAAGAGGAATGAGCCCGCGCTTTTATCGAAGCCGATTCTTTCCGGTATCCGTGAGAGGTAGGCTAGAAGTGCGCTACGCAGGGATCGGTGCGGAACAAGTGCCAGGTCAAAGTTCCCTTCTTTGATTTTGCTCAGGGTATGGATAAAACTCGCGATTCCCCGCTTTTTCCTTTTATCGTACACCAGCACTTGATCCAGGTGAGGATTGTTCTCCAAGACTCTCCTGGTCTCCGGTATCAGCAGGAAGGAAATAAACGAATGGGGGAAAAGCCCCCTTGTTACCTTGATCAGTGGAGTGGACAGTATGACATCGCCCAGAAAGGCGGTCTGAATGATCAGGATTTTCTTATGCTTCATTCATTCTTGCTGGCGATACAAGAAAAGCCGCGGTCACCAAGTCCAATCTTCTCTTGCACGGCATCTCATCCGCTGAACCCGCTCAATCCGTTGACACCCTTGCCATCAATAGTCCCTGGTGGTGCTCTTCCAACGCCGGTGCGGCCAGAACCAGTGATCCGGATGCTTGCGGATATAGTCTTCCAGCACCCTGGTATAGGCTTGCGTCAGTCTTCTGATGTCTTCCTCTTTATCAGAAGTCTTCTCGCCGTAAATGGGCTTTTCTAGGAATATCTTCTGTTTTTCTCCGTTTCTCCTGACTATAAATCCCATAATTATCGGAGCGTCCATCTTCAAGGCGAAGGCCGCCGGACCCTTGGGGGTGGATGCAGGACGGCCGAAGAACTCCACCACCGTGCCGTCGCTCCCGGCATCCTGATCCGAAAGCATGGCCACGAAGCGGTTGCTCTTCAAGGCCTTGATTACCCCCTTGGCCGCCGCTCCCATTTTGATTATGCCGATTCCCATGGACCTTCTGTAGTCGTTCATCATCTTATCCACCAGAAGATTGTGCTGCTCTCCCACCAGGAAGTCGATGGGGTAACCTTTCTGACATGTGGCCGCACCCATCAACTCCCAACTGCCGAAATGGCCGGCTACGACGACCGCTCCCTTCCCTTTCTCCAGCGCCTCGTCGAAATGCTCCGTCCCTTCGAATTCGACCATGTTCAGCACTTTCTTCTTGTTCAGCGAGGGAAAGAGTGAATATTCCACCATGGATTTTCCGAAATTAGCATACGCCCTGCGACCGATGGTCGTCAGTCCCTCCGCCTCCGGCTGAAGGCAGTTTCTGAGATTGATCAGAGTTACCTTTCGCCTGATTCTCAACAGATCGAATGCCAGCCATCCAAGAAAAGAGCCGATAGCAAGTGCCAGTGGGTATGGAATTGTCCTGGCCACCGTACCTAAGACGCGGGCAATCCAGAATTCCATCCTGTGCTTAACCTTCCGAGAACTCATCGTCTCTTTCCCTCGATTCTTCTTCCAGTTCCCAGGCATCCAGCGTTTTTTGTGCGCGTCGTCTCTTGAGAAGATAGAGGAACATGAACAGAAAAGCAAGTCCGATCCAGACGACCATGGTATCGCCAAGTATGCTGAGCCAACTGTACTTGGTCTCAACGTATTTCTCGAATTCCAGTTGAAATGAGAGATAGTTCGATCCGATGGTCTTCATAAAGGCCGCATCCAAGCTGCTGCCGTTTGCCAGATGAGTTACGAGTTCCTTGACGGTTCCTTCACCGAACTCCCGGTACAGGTATGAGACAGCCAGGAAGCTTTCCGTGTAGGCCAGCTGTGCCTTGCTCTCCTTGAAAGCATTAACTGACTCGATGTGAGACAGGGGCAGAACCGACCCGGTCAGAACCGCCCGGGCTACGGCGATATCCTGGCCGATCCTCCACTCATGAGAGTGATACATGGCAAACCCCTCGTCCAACCAGCGCGGAGGCTTCCTGCCTCGGGAGAGCTTCCCCAGGAAAATGTGGGCCAATTCGTGGGCGACCACCTGGGAGAATGGACGATTATAATCAAACCGGAGCGGGGATTTCAGAACTATCAGGTTGCGCGATGGAACGGCGCAGGCTATCCCCCAGTCGGGGAAGCCCTCCCCGACCATCGAGACAAACTCCTCCTCGCTGTCCGCAATGCGGACGCTGACCACCTCACTCAGGGAATCCTCCAGAAAATCGGATATCTTCCGATAAGAGGATTCCAGGTATCCCTTCACCTCTTGGGCGAGGCTTTCGTCTCTGACTTGAATCTCAAAATGCGCAGTCTTTATGCCAGTCCGGCTGGATGCCAAAGGAGGGAGGAGGAGAACCATCAAGAGCGAGAAGGCGGCTGTACGAATTGAGTACCTCATTCAACCTTTGGACTGTACCTCCTCCGCGTGCGTTTGATGATCATTCCGGAGAAATCGATGCGTGGGCGCACAGAGTTGACCGCTACCCGGACATCATTTTTTCTTCTTCTTGAATAGGTCCTTCAACAGATCTTCAGCTTTCTTGGTGACCTCCTCTTTCAGCTCGTCTTCCTTTTCCTCCAATTCCGCTTTCACTTGCCCCGTGATCCTCTTTTCCACTTTGGATGCATCGAATGTGAACCTGGGACGTTTCGCCTGACCGCTGATCCTGACGTCCAGCACCACCCTGCCCTGCTCGTTCTTGAGATACCTGGAGGGATCGCCCAGAGCACCAAACTTGGCAGCGAGCTGGGAAGGGACACTGAACCTGGCTGAAAGTTCCGTAGAGAGGATCAGGGTCAACTCGTAATCCAGCGATCCGTCCAGACCCACCGACCCCGCCAGCTCGAAATCAGCATCTTTGGCGGCAGCGGAAAAATCGTCAAACCAGACCCGCCCGTTTTCAATCCTGAAAGAATTTCTGAGAGTCCGGATACCTTGTTCCCTCGCCATCCTGGCACCCACAAAAGAAGACAGGCTGTCCACCAGCTCCCAGTTCATCAACTTGCCCTCGGTGAAGTTGACGGTCCCTTGAGCCAGAATGGATTTGTGAATATCTTCCAGCCGGTTTCCTTTTCCGGAAAAAGTGGCGTTCAGATTGAGCTTTCCGAATAGACGGTCATCCAGGGCGGTGAATCGAGACATGAAGTCGTTAGCCTCGATCTGGTTGGCCGTAAGGTTCATGTCAAACTGCAGGTGCTCAGGCTGCTTCAGGTCGGTGCTGACATTTCCTCCGACCGTTCCAGAGTAGATCGTGCTGACTATGTTTTCCAACTTCAGAATACCGCCGGTGAGGTCTATCCTGGAGGAGAAATCGGCAAACTCGATGCCGCGAAATCTCCCTCGCTGAATGAAGATCTGCCCGCTGGCGTTGATCGGCGGCAGCGGCACGGTATCTGTACCGGAGGAGGCTGGTTTGACCTCGCCTTTCCGTGAAACCGGAAAGATCTCGTCAAGATCGATAAAGGAAGAGTTCAAGTTGAAGCTGAAAAGAGGCTTTTCCTTTCCAGGCGACAGAATGTAGGGAACCGCACCGTAGAGTTTTCCCTGGAGATTCAACGAGGATTTGCCCATAGACAGGCTGAGCTTGGAAATATCGAGGTTTCCGTCCTTAAGCGAGATGCCCGCGTCCAGGTTTCTGATGGGGACGCCGAATGCGGGCGTGGCTGCCTCGACTTTCTGCAGATCCACCCGGCCGGAAAGGATCATCTTCTCGGGCTTCTTGGTCTTGCCGTATGCTTTGATGTTGATATCCGCATGACCGGCAAATCTGGTCTGCTGAGGCAATTCCACCAGATTCCCTAGAACTGCCAGATTCAGTTTGGTTCTTAGTTCCGAGGTCAGGCTGGGGTCGGCAAAATCCTCCAGCACCAGTTTGAGCTCCATGGGTGCGTCTGCCAGCTTCGCCTCTGAGGAGAAGAAACTCACGCTGCGATTGTTGAAGTTCATTTCACCATAGGGCATGGTGAAGGGTTTGGGAACACTGGCAAAGTCGATTCGCGCATCCTTGATGGTAACCTTGCCCTGTATTTCAGGAGTGAGCTCTTTTCCCAGCCCCCCCTGAATGGAGGCGGATATCCTGACATCTCCTGACGTGCTGAGCTGGTTCAAGGGAGAGCCTTCTTCCCGGGGAAGAGAAGCAAAGACATCCTTCAAGGGAATACTTTCCGAGTCGACCTCCAGATCCAGAACCGGCGAAGTGTTGAGCCTCTCCACTCTTCCCTTCACGTCCATCCGCACCTGCGCTATGCCGATCTTCAACGCCGTCACATCCAAGAATTGGCCCGGCATATTGAGATTTACGTCGTGCTCCAGCGACAAGGTAAGCGGCGGCAGTTTTCCGCTGTAACCGGGAAGGCTCAGATCGATGCTCGAAACCGTCATCTTGCCTTTGATCTGCGCGTTTTCCATTTTCTCGTCCAGAGACAGTATCGCACTCTCCTCAAACTGCCTCAGGATGATGGTCCTTTTGTTCTTGTCATCCAGGTAGACGATCTTGCCGTTGGTCATCTGGAGCTGGTCGAACGCAGCAGGCATCGTAATGCGTTCAGCTTCTCCTCTTGTCAAATCAGCGAAGTTCGATATGCCGTCTTTACTCGTCTCCAGGTTTATCTGCGGATTCTCCAGGATCAGCTTCTTGACCTCCACTCTTCTGCGCAGAAGCGGCCAGAACTTGACTCTGATGGAAAGCTTATCGAATTTGAAAAGCTCGTTCTGAAAAAATCCCGGTTTGTTCCAGACCGTCATGCCTTGAACGTCCACCCCCAGACCACCCCAAATGGAGACGCTGACGTCCTCGATTTCAACCTTTCGGTCAAGCGTGCTTTCGATTCTCGGTACTAACAGAGAAAGAAGCTTATCTTTGGTGAAGATGATTTTCACCACCACGGACGCCAGAACCAGCAGCACGATAATCGCGGCTACGACAACCGCCAGAATCTTTAGTCCCCTCTTCGATTTCATTTTCCCCTCTCTAAAAAAGGCTTAAATCTCGAAAATTCGAGATTCTTGTCTTCGCATTTCCTCACGTCTAAAAGTTCCCTCAAATAAGGGTAGGTGGTCGCAGGTTTCCTCTCCCGCCATTTCTGAACTTCGGGGTGTGCAGCGATTCAGTGGCAGCAAATGGCGCCGCCACCGATCAGTTATTCACCACTCTTTCTATAATCCCTCCTCCCAGGACCACATCACCCTGGTAAAATACCGCCGACTGTCCCGGTGTGATGGCCCGTTCCGGCCGATTGAATTTGACCCTAACCTTATCATCGGCCGACGGATGAATCTCTCCATTCTGCGGAATGTGTTGATATCTGATCTTGATTTCGCAATCCATTTTGTTTTTCAGTTTGTCAATGGAAAGCCAGTTTACATCAGAAGCTACAAACGACGATCTGAAAAGTTCCTGGTTTTCACCCACGTATATGGCATTCTCTTTGGCGTCAATCTGCACCACGTAGAGAGGTTTTCCCGCTGCAATGCCAAGGCCCCGTCTCTGTCCGACGGTGTAAAACGCTATTCCCTTGTGCCGGCCCAGGATCTTGCCGCTCGTGCTCAGAATGGGGCCGGGCCTGATTTCACTCCGACTTCCTTCACCCTCCTTTTTCTCCCACTCGTTCAGGAACCGTGTGTAGTCATCATCAGCCACAAAGCAGATCTCCTGGCTCTCCTCCCTGTCGGCAACTTTCAGCTTGTGCTTTCTGGCCAGGGCTCTTACCTGCTTCTTGGTCAGCTCTCCCAGGGGGAAAATCGTGCTGCTCAGATGTTCCTGGGACAGCCCCCAGAGGGCATAAGATTGATCTCGACTTTGGTCTATCCCTTTCAACAGCTTGAACCTCCGGTCATTCCGGTCGTACCGGATGCGCGCGTAATGACCTGTGGCAATAGACGAAGCGCCCAGGGATTCGGCCTTTTTCCACAGGCTTCCCCACTTGATCCTTATGTTGCAGACTATGCACGGATTGGGAGTCTTGCCATTAAGATATTCCCCGACGAAATCGGAGATGACCTCTCTTTTGAAGTCATCCCTCATGTCCACGACGTAGTGAGCGATTCCCATCTTCTCGCAAACTGCGCGGGCATCGTTTATCGCTTCCAGAGAGCAGCAGCGTCCGTCCGGGTGAGTCTCACCACCTACCTCCTTGAAGTCCCACAACTTCATGGAGATTCCCACCGCCTGGTATCCCTTCTGATTCAACAGAAAGGCCGCCAGTGAACTGTCCACCCCACCACTCATCGCCACCACCACCAGCAGACTTTTTTCTTCAGAGCTTTTCTCCATGATCCTGTTTGGGCCTGGCGACTGCAGGAGATGGAAAAGGGGACCTATCCCGAATTTCCGATCTTGAGCCCGGTACCGGTTTTCAATCCTTACTTTTCACCTTTGCCTTGCTGCGATAATCCTCAATCGCCTTGTGAAGCGCATCTGCGGCCAGATTGGAGCAGTGCATCTTGACGGGCGGCAGACCATCCAAGGCCTCTGCCACTGTATCCCTGGAGATCCGCTCAGCTTCCTCCAGTGTCTTTCCTTTCACCAATTCGGTGACCATGCTGGAGGTGGCTATGGCCGCGCCGCATCCAAAGGTCTTGAACTTGGCCTCGGTAATTTTATCGTCCTTTACCTTGATATAAAGCTTCATAATGTCCCCGCACACTGGGTTGCCGATTTCACCCACCCCATCGGCATCCTCGATCTCTCCCACGTTGCGGGGATTCTGGAAGTGGTCCATTACCTTTGCGCTGTACATTGCCTCTCCCTCATCCTTGGGGTATGATTGTCTGGAATCTAGGATTTCTGAGCGTAAAGCGGCGAAATAGATCTTAACCTCTGTACGATTTCCGGCAGGATACTTGCCACGTAGTCCACATCCTCGGGAGTGTTATCTCTTCCAAAGCTGAATCGGACAGCGCCCTGGGCAATCTCCGGTGGGACTTGCATGGCAGAAAGCACGTGCGAGGGTTCTAAAGTTCCGGAGGTACAGGCCGAGCCAGAAGAGACCGCCACGCCCTTCAAATCGAGACTAAGAATGACAGACTCTCCCTCCACACCCTTGAAAGATACGCTCAAGATATTTGGAATTCTTTCGGTCGGCTCTCCGTGCAGAAACACGTCAGGGACGGACTCGACCAGTCTGCGATAGAAGGTCTCGGCGAGGCTTCTCATAAGCTTGTCATGTTGCCCCATCTCACCGGCCATCAGATCCAAGGCCTTGGCGAAGCCGACGATCAGTGGTACGCTTTCCGTCCCCGCCCGCCTGGAGCGTTCGTGGTGACCGCCGTGTGCCCAGGGAGTGATCCTAACGCCCTTTCTGACATAGAGCGCGCCTACTCCCTTGGGACCGTACATCTTGTGACCGGACATGGAAATCATGTCCACTGCCAGCTCCCTCACATCCAGCGGGATTTTACCTACGCTCTGGACAGCGTCCGTGTGGAAGTATATCCCCTTCTCTCTGCTTATTGCAGCTAAGTCCTTAATCGGCTGGAGAGTGCCGACCTCGTTATTCGCATGCATGACCGATACCAGAATACTGTCGTCCCTGATTGCCTTTCGCAGATCTTCCGGATCAACCAGGCCACGAGAGTCAACCGGAAGATAGGTGACCTCGAATCCTTCTTCCTCCAAAAACTTGCAGCTTTCCAGCACCGCATGATGCTCGATTCTGGAGGTGATGATGTGCTTCCCCTTCTTGCGGTTGGCGAAGGCGGTCCCCTTGATCGCCAGATTGTCAGACTCGGTTCCACCGCTGGTGAAGTAAATCTCGCTGGGCGCGGCCCCAAAGATTCCAGCCACCTTTTCCCTGGCTTCCTCCAGGGCCACTTTGGCTTCCCTTCCGAACCCGTGTATACTGGAGGGGTTGCCGAATCTCTCGGCAAAGTACGGAAGCATTGCCTCCAGAACTCCGCCGCGCATGGGAGTGGTTGCGCTGTGATCCAAATAGACCTTTTTCATTTTTCCCTCCGATCATAACCGGGCGCCGGGGCCTTCAGCTCGCGGATTTGTCTTTTCATATCAGCCAGTGTCACGCTGGAGAGAGCATCCTGGATGAGTTCCTCGAGCCTTTTCCACAGGATTCGGGAAACGCAGGAGGCAGGACCGATACAGCTCTTCTCTCTCAGTTTCGGCGAGTCGCAATACGAGATGGAGATGGGACCATCCAGCGCGTTTATTACGTGATTGACCGTTATCTGGTCGTCTCTTCTAGCTAACGTGTAGCCTCCCCTGGCGCCGCGCACGCTCCTGACGATTCCGGCCTTTCTCAGACGATAAAGTATCTGCTCCAGATAGCTGACCGACATCTGCTGTCTTTTCGAGATGTCCCGTATAGTCACGGGCACCTGTTCTGCCTGTACCGCAATCTCCAAAAGCGCTCTTAAACCGTATCTTCCTCGTGTGGATATGTACATGTCGTACCTTCTTACTTTACTACGATGAAAACTTAATAATCTTTACTAGCTTTGTCAAGATTATTTTCAAAAAAATCCATTTCCGGAACCCGGGCTAAGTCACCCTCTGGCCTCGCAGTTTCTCCAGCAGCCTTGCGGCGGAGGTCCTTACGTCGGCTGAGGACACCACAGCGGAGATCACTGCGATTCTTTTGCCGCCCACGCGGATGACCTGGTCGAGGTTGTCACTGTTGATTCCCCCAATAGCAAAAACTGGTATCCGCAGAGCGGCGACTGCGTCGCGGATAACATTTACTCCTACGGGCCCCTCGATCTGCTTGGAGTCGGTTGGGAAGATCGGGCCCAGCCCCACGTAGTCTGCGCCCTCTTCTTGAGCCGCTTCGGCCTGTCGGAGGTCTCTTGCGGTCTTTCCTATTATCTTTTCGCTGGCCAGTGTCCTCCGGGCTTCCTTCAGGGCGAGATCGTCCTCACCCAGATGAACGCCGTCTGCGTCCAATCTGTCTGCGATCGATACCCTATCGTTGATGATGAATGGAACATCTTTCTCGCCGCACACCTTCTTTAATCTCAATGCCCATTGTATGAAACCTTCATCATCCGTTTCCTTATCTCGATACTGGATCATCTGCGCACCGCCATCGATTGCTGCACCAGCCACATCCGCCAGGTTCTTGTCACCGCATATCTTCTTATCGACTATAACATAGAGTTGGACTTTGGACAGCAATTCCCTTTTGTTCATGGCTGATTACCGACTTCGACTGCGGAGTCGGGAATTCATCCCGGCTCGATTTCGGATTGTAAAAGACTCAAAGCGATATGCTCAGATCGATTCCGTGCCTCATTTTCGTATTCGATACTTCCCGGCGGACAGAACCAGCCAGTCGAACAAGGCCTTGGAACTTTTATCCTTCATGAGTTCGGGGTGCCACTGCACGCACAGAATGGGATCGTCACCCGTCGATTCGATGGCCTCGATCACTCCGTCTTTTTCCGACCAGGCTGTGGCAACAAAATGGGAGGCGATTTTCTTTACCATCTGATGATGGCTGGTATTCACTTCCATCTTCGTCTTACTGACTGCGGCGTGAAGGCGGCTACCTCCTTGAACGATCACCGCGTGTCTCTTGTTGTATATTGCTGAGCCTTCCAGGGTGTGGTCAAGGAATGCAGGCTCAAATCGAAAATCCTGGTACAGGCTCCCGCCCAAGGCCACGTTCACCAATTGCATCCCGCGGCAGACAGCCAATATGGGAATGAGCCTGCGCCTGGCCTTTCTCACAAGTTCTATCTCAAAGACGTCCCTTTCACGGGTGACGCTCAGGTTCCTGGCCCGTTTTCTCTCACCATAGAAGGCTGGATCCACGTCGTTTCCGCCGCTGATCAACAGGCCGTGCACCAGACCCAGGTATCGATCCACCAGCTCAAGTTTCCTGGTATTGGGCAGAGGTATCCCCACCCCTCCCGATCTCTCCACGGCCTCGTAATAGCTCCTTTTCAGGTAGTCAAAGGCGTAAGCGGTAGGAGATCTCCTTTCCCTGTCCGCGTGCTCCATGGAGCTGGTGATTCCGATTATGGGGCTGTAAAATCGCTTGTTCACTGCTTTTCACCGATCCTGGAGTACTCAGGTGCGCTAGAAGGCGTACAATATGCTAAGATGGAATCTCCCCGTCTCCGGGCTCTCTCTGATGGGAAGCTGCCTGCCGTAATCGATCCTCAACGGACCCACCGGGGTGAAGAACTGAACGCCCAGGCCGGCGGACAGCTTGAAGCTGCCCAGTTCCACCTGCTTCACCTTTTCCCAGAGATTCCCTGCATCGAGGAACAAGGTGTAGCCGAACTTCCAGAACAGAGCACGTCTGTACTCTACGTTTGCCAAGATGGAGACCTTTCCTCCTGCCGGATCACCCTCCTCGTCGGTCGGCCCCATGCTGTTTTCTCTGTACCCCCTCATGGTCGAGGCTCCGCCCATGTAGAATCTATCAAAGGTAGGGACCTCGTCCTCTCGGGAAAGTCCTGTGGCGTAGCCGAACCTGATCCGGGCGGCCAGAACGTTCAGGACTTTTCCCCTGCTGAGATGGTTGTACCTGGCCCAGGAAAATCCTGTCTTGAAGAAATTGTTGTCTCCGCCCATAAATCCGCCCACCAGCTCGGTGTAAAGCTGTAAAAAGGAGCCGTCCAGAGGAATGAAAATGTTGCTGCGCGTGTCCTTTTCTCCCCACAAGCGGATTTTGCGACGTACGTTGATCCCTTTCTCTTTCTTATAAGTCTCCAACTTTTCCGGCGGGATACTGTAGATCTTGACCTGCTGATAGCTCTGGGTAAGCCAAATCTTGGTGTATTTGTCAAGCTCGCGACTGAAGTTGATGTTCCCTCCATATGACTCGATCCGGTACTCCTGAAGAGTGCTTTTCACCCCCGGCTCGTAGTACACATCAGAATCGAACACGGTCCTGGTTCCCAGAAACCAGGGTTCCACGAATCTCAGCGTGAACCGATTGGACAATCTCTCCATCTCCGGGACCACCTTAAAACCGTAGTAGGCCAGGATGCCGATCTTGCGTGAGGTTCCGAACAGGTTTCTGTTTCCCCATTCGCCGGTTAAGTCCACGGTGAGGTATTCTTGTTGGTTTACGGTCAGAGGCTGATTCTGCGCCAGCTCCACCCTGGCCCCGACGTAGTTAGGCCTTCTCTCCACCACCTTCAGCACGAAATCCGGCTTTTCGGGCTTACGTTCTGCGTCTTTGGCCTTCAAAGTAATGTAGTTGAAAAGGCCGGTGGAGTAAACGCGCTGCTGGCTGTCGGTGATCTTTTCCCTGGAGTACACCTCCCCTTCCTTGATGGTGAGTTCACGGCGAGCCACTCGCTCACGGGTAAGGTTCAGGCCCTGGTAGCTCACCTTTCCGAAATAAACTTTCTTATCCTCCTCCACCCGGAAGGTCACATCGAGGCTGAATCTGTCCTCTCCCTCCGAGACGAGAATCTTCACGCCCGCGTACGGATAACCACTGTTGGCGTAATGAGTCTTTATATCGAAGGCTATGTCGTACAGCTTGCTCCAGTCGAAAGGCTGGCCGCTTCTCAGCCGCTTGGTCTCTCTTCTCGTCTTTTCCTCTAGGTGGGGCAGCCCTCCCCTCAAGTCGATTTTCCCCACTCTGGTCTGCACGCCTTCGCCTATCTTTACCATAAGCTGGCAGCTGTTTTCTTTGGTTTGCTCAACCTCAATTGCGCACTGTACGTCCAAAAACCCGTTGACGTGATACAGAGAATCGATAGCTGCCTTATCCAACTCCGCCTTCTTGGGGCTGTATCTTCTCTTCTTGAACAGATTATACCATCTGTTTTGCTTGAGAGTCATCTGGTCCCTGATCTTGCCGTCCGAGAAGTAGGCGTTGCCCTCCACCGCTACTTTTTCGATAACGCATTGTCCGCGATTATTCGCAGAGGCGGCCGTTCCCGGTAGCCAGAGACTCATACAGGTAAGAACAGGGAGCACGAGCCCATATCTCATCGTTTTCAACATAGAGCCTTAATCACGAATCGGGGGTCCGCCGGTTTTTGGCCCTTCGGGGAATACGAAGCGTTTCCAGTGTATCTATCGCCGACTCGACCACCAGCTTCTAATACTCCCAATTTAGATTCAGCCCCAGATGGAAGAGGCCCAATTTGTCCTTGCGCCCTTCCAGCAGCAGATGTTTGTTCAGCCTGTACTCCACGCCGGTCTCCTGTCCACTGGATTGCGACAAGCGTCGCGTGTAGCGAAGATACACTTTGTCCGAAAGGTACTTGCCGATGGTAATCTGAGCGTCGGTCAGCCTGAACCTCTCGCTCCAGGTGGGAACGATCTCGAATGTCTCCACTCCCAGAGTCCGCCCGGCAATACTCTCCAGAAACCTGCTGCCGTAAGCTCCGCCCAGGCTCTTGATCACCCTCTCCTGAAACAGGCTTCCCATGCCCGCCGAGTCCACCGCCCCTAGGCCCCGCTGAAAGGCAAGAAGTTCGATCACGTCTTCGCTGGAATAGGGTGATCCCGGCGCCGGTTTGACCTCGGGCTCGGAAAGAGTCCCTTGGATGGCGAGCCCGATTTCGTTGGATGAACCCGCCCTCAAGAGGTTACTCTCCCCGGATGGTCCTGCTGAGGCACCCCACAATCTGGTCGAAACCAAAAAATCGATGCTGGGATCGATCCTCTCCAAGTTGTCGAAGAAGAATGAACCTTTGTCGATCTTGAACTTGGTTCCATAGAGGAAATAAGTCCCCCTTATGGTTTCCATGTTTCCCAGTATCATAAGTTCGCCCGCGTCACGCACCACCAAAACGTCTCCCTTGAACTCCAGGTTGACATCGTCATTGATGATCCAGCAGTTGTTCGCCACCG
Source organism: uncultured Ignavibacteria bacterium (assembly GCA_964345305.1). GTDB lineage: Bacteria > Zixibacteria > MSB-5A5 > MSB-5A5 > SM1-73 > SM23-73-3. The sequence goes on from CAYFQZ010000011.1 coordinate 17,110, forward strand.
AGACGTCCAGGTTCCAATCCCACAGCTCTTCAGCCATCTGCGGCGAGTAGCTGAAAGCTCCCGACCCGGAACTGGAGAAAGGCTCCCGGTAGAAAAGCTCAGACAGGGACACTTCGGCGCTGACCAGCGGTGGAGACCGGCCGACTATCCGGACGCCGGCATCGGCAGTGGCAGAAAGGTCTGCATATTCGTAATCTATGGGTATGTCCTTTCCCTCAAAATGAAGATCATATTCCACGTTGCGTACGTCCCTGAGGTTGATCGTTCCGAATCCGCTCACCGCCCCGGTGACCTTCTTCTTCTGCGAGAGGGCCCTCCACATCTTGGTGAACGCGCTGGCCCTCCTGCCGTGTTTCATGATACCGCTGGCCTCATCCAAAAACAGGTACTCGTTTTTCATTCTCACCCTGGCCTGGAGTTGTTCCACCGGATCGGCCAGCTGGACGAACTTCAGATTTCCCTCGCTCAGAGCCATGCTTCCGTCGAACTGTGGATGAAGAAGGCTCCCCGTGATGCTCAACCTGCCCTCGAAGTTGCCTCTGAGATATTCAATCTCCGGAATGAACAATTTGATCGCTTCAAGCTCCCTTCCCTTGGCGGAAAAGGTCAAATTCTGCGGAATCTCCAGGACTCTGTCCTCCACGGCTGCGAAGGACAGGTCGAGGGGCAGAAAGCCCGTCAGAGTGTACTCCCAATCCTCGTCACTTACCAGCAGGTTATCGATGTGGATGCTCTTGTCTTGATAGCTTGCGGTTGCCTCCAGGTGACCCAGATCCATGTCCCTGAACTTG
>CAYFQZ010000012.1:0-1579 GCA_964345305.1 uncultured Ignavibacteria bacterium
TGGTTTCGCAGGTCTCCACCAAGCCTTCTCAGATAAGCATAAAGATCGGCTCCCGCATCAGGAAGGTATACATCTCTCGATTTACCCGGCAATTCGCCACCATGATCGGGGCTGGGCTCCCCATGGTCCAGTGTTTGGAGATTTTGTCTCAGCAGATGGAATCGGCAGAGCTGAGAAGGATCATCGCCGGCGTAAAGGAGAGCGTGCAAGCCGGTACCACCTTGGCGGAAGCTTTATCCCGGCACAAGAAAACCTTCGACGATCTCTACGTCAACATGGTGGATGCCGGCGAGATCGGAGGCGCACTGGATGTCATTCTGGTCCGCCTGGCCACCTATCGGGAAAAGGCAGATGCTCTGGCTCGCAAGGTCAAGGGGGCTTTAATCTATCCGGCAGTGGTGATGACCGTGGCCATAGGGGTGACCTTCATCATGCTGACTTACATAGTTCCCATATTTGCCAAGATGTTCCAGGGACTGGGAGCGGAGTTGCCGGCCCCCACGCGCTTCGTCCTCTCCTTGAGCGGTTTCATTCGGGGCAACATACTGACCGGGCTGGTGTTGCTGGTGCTCCTGTTTATCGGATACAAGTTCTACTCCAAGACCGATCGGGGCAGATACAACATAGACGCTCTGAAACTCAAGATTCCGCTTGTCGGAGACCTGATCAGAAAGAGCGCCATCGCCAGGTTTTCGCGGACTTTGGGAACCCTGATCTCTTCCGGTGTCCCCATTCTGGATGCGCTGGACATAACCGCACGTGCTTCTGCCAACCGGGTGATACACGATGCCATAAAGAAGTCGGTTCTGTCCATAGCGGAAGGAGAGACCATAACCCAGCCACTGAGGCAGTGCGGGGTCTTCCCTCCTATGGTTACCCAGATGATCTCGGTGGGAGAGAAAACCGGGGGATTAGACGACATGCTTTCCAAGATCGCGGACTTCTATGACGAGGAGGTGGATGCCGCAGTCGCAGCCTTAACCTCCATCATCGAACCGGTGATCATCGTCTTAATGGGAATCGTGATCGGAGGAATCCTGATAGCCATGTATCTGCCCATGTTCGAGATCAGAGGCAAGATCCAGTGAAGTGGAGCGGGGCCAGTTGACCGGTCCAAAAAAGCCATTTCGCCCGACCATGCACCACTGGCATTTGCAGCAGTGGTGCAAATTTTTGAGCCCTTGCTGCCGCTGCAAGCTTCGAAAGCAAAGGGCAGCACGCTTCGATAATGAGGTCAGACCGCCCGAATGCGGCAGTCGTTCTCACTTCGACGTTTTCTGTTGTGTGCCGATGACGATAGGAGAGCTAGCCGGATCAGACGGCGGGGTTTCGTTTTGACACGGAGCCTATTGCTGGCGGTGAGACAACCCTTTGGAGAAACATCAAACCGAGATCAGATAGAAAATGGATGTAAGCAGCTCAGAGACTTCTGTATCCAAAATCCCCTGGTTCCTGATATCCCGCTTGGCCATATTTGTCCTCCTGTTGATAATCGTGGTCCTCTTCTTTCAAATGCCCGACTCGCTGGTGCTGCCTTTCACCATTTATTCTCTTGCCACCCTCGCTCTTCTTCTGCTCA
>CAYFQZ010000013.1:0-3896 GCA_964345305.1 uncultured Ignavibacteria bacterium
TCTCTGGATGACTTAGGCAGGACATTCAGCGTTCTGATAACAATCCAAAAGAAGGCAGGGGCTTGATGAATCAGGCCCGACATAAATCTTCTTTGTAGGGGTCGCATTCATGCGACCCGAGGGCGCGATCAATCGCGCCCCCGCACTGTAAGTGTCGGATTTTGTCCGACCCAAAAACAAAGCAGGCCCAACGAGTGAAATCAGACTCACAACACCTTCCGAAGAGAAGAAACGTCCGTCTCAAGCATTACGATTATTCCGCCGATGGACATTACTTCGTGACCATTTGCGCCCATCAGGGGAAGCCCATGATAGACAAGCACAAAGGAATCGTTGAGATTGTTCTCCGTGAGTTGCCTGAAAGACTCGCTGGAGTGAGCATCGATTATTATGTTGTGATGCCTTCACATGTCCACGTCATTTTCGTTCTGCAAGAGGCCAAGGTCCCGTTGTGCGAGGTGGTGAGAACATTCAAGTCATTGGTTACGAAACGAACCGCTGTGGAGACTTTCTGGCAACGTGGCTACTATGAACACGTAATAAGAAATGAAAGAGCCTTGCTGAAGATTCGAGAATATATTCAGAGCAACCCGTTGGCTGAAAAGATTAAGTTTAAACAGTTTTATTCAGAGCGGGCTCGATGAGCGACCAACGGGCTTGATAAATCAAGCCCCTACATAGACCCCGTTTGTAGGGGTCGCATTCATGCGATCAGCGGGCTTGATAAATCAAGCCCCTACATAACCCGTGTCTGTAGGGGTCGGATTTATCCAACCCGAGAACCCCGCTCCCTGTGGATGTTATCGTCCGCAAGTGAAGACTGAGCGAGGGACTAAAGAAAGGAGGATTTGAGAAATGCCAAAGGACGATTTCTTTCCAGAGATAGTTACGAACCTCCCCGAAGCAGATATTCCTTTCGAAGGCGTACATGCAAACCTTTTTCAAGGCCAAAACCAGCAGTTTGTCTTCATGAGTTTTGAAATTGACGCAGAGGTGCCTGAACATTCACACCAAGCACAGTGGGGAGTTATTTTGAGTGGTGAAATCGAATTCACCGTAGACGGCAAGAGATCCACTTTCAAAAAGGGAGATACATACTTTATTCCCAAAGCCGTCAAGCACAGTGCAAGAATTAAAAGAGGTTACAGGGATTTAACGTTGTTTGACCAAAAAGATAGATACAAAGTAAAATAGAATCGCCCAAGCGGCCTGTGACATTGGCTTTGCCTATGGCAGGGCTGGGCGAGGCAGCTTTATTTGAGGGCAAGGAGTTCTTTGCGCGCCCGGATCACCTGCCAGAAGATGATCAGCCCAAAGACCACATTCAAGCCACCCAGGAAATACCATAGGAAGGTGGCGATACTGCCACCGGTGATCGAGGCCATAATAGCAGTGGGGGCAAGCAACCAGAATAAGACTGATACCAAGAAGGTATTTCGATTATAGAATCTTGCCTGCCCGGCCACTTCGGTTGGCAACTCATCTGGCTTTCTGATCTCTCTTCTGATTGGCTTCTTTCCGAAACCCAGATTCACGAACACGTATACCAGTGTTGAGACAAACCAGGCAGCAAGGAAGATATAGGCCTGATGGGCTGGCGAGAATGGTTTTACTCCAATGAACTGGGCGAGATTCTCGACATATTGCGGTGCCATCCCGGGCGGTGGATACAATGGTATGAATATGGCCAGGGCACTTGCAATGGCAATCCAGGCAGAATCGGGATGTTTCCGCCAGCGCCACAAAATACCCGGTACCAATGGCACAAAGATGGCTGAAGCAAACATCATCGCACCCCAGGACCAGATACTCCAGACCGTCTTAAATTGAATGACCACGTAGGTAGAGACCGCGGCCAAGAATATCATCAGCACCCGGGTCAATCGGATAGTCTGAGCGTCGGTGGCATCCCGCTTGATCCAGCGCTTATAGATGTCCCTTGATATATTGGTGGCGCCGATGAGCATATAGGTGTCGCCGGTGGACATGCCTGCGGCAACAAATGCCGCCAACCATAATCCGAATATGCCGGGCGGTAGGAATCGCTCCAGAAAGGAATATATGGCCAGCGCCGGGGTCATCTCTGGAAACAACGCCCTGGCCATCATGGCATTGATGCAGCAGATGATACCGAACATGGAAGACAACAGAATCATCGCCGACATGGAGAACTGGACCTGCTTGGGTGATCTTCCTGCGGAATAACGTTGATAGAACGAAGGATCGGGATACATGTAGAAGGCCATGATGGCATAAGCTACCAGAGCCATCAAGGGCTCCTTCCCGTGCCAGATCTGATGGCCGCTGGGCAGCGCTGCGACGACGTTCTCCCACCCGCCGAAGTGCTTCAGGCCCAGAATGGTGGCCAAGCCAACGCCGATGAGCATGAAGAGCATCTGAAAGACGTCGGTGACGGCCTCAGCAATGAACCCGGAGAGCACGGTATAACTCAGCACCACGAAAGCAGAAATCGCCGCGCCCCAGAAGACGCTTATCCCAAACAGAAAATTCAGCAAAAACCCCACAGCCAGAAATTGGGTGCCGAAGCGCGAGACGTTGAAGATAATGGACAGTATGGTCGAGGCGAGATGCGTCCTTGAATTATAAAGATATTCGGCCATCTCAGGCAGGGTCATGATGGTGGTGGGCAGGATCTTTCGCACATAGGGACCATAAAACACGGCGCCATATCTGAGGAAGTACATGGCAATGGAATTAAATATCATGCCGGCAATCCCGATCTTATAAGCCAGCCCAGGGATGCCAACAATGGTAACCGTGGAGATGAAAGTAGCCATGATCGAGGAAGTCAGAACCACGGTTGGAATAGTTCGACCGGCGAGAAAATATTCTTCGAAGCTCTTTTCGGCCCGGCGTCTGTAGTAGATGCCGACCAGTACGCAAAAACCAAGGTAGATGACAATAATGGCGAGATCAAGCCAGGTACCGTATCTTAGATGCACAAAACCCCCGTTTTAGCAGAAGATGATAGGAGCGATTCTCCGACGAGTCCTCTTTGCTATTCTCTTGCACCTGCCTTCGTTTTTCATAGCGGGTTCGAGACTGACATCTTTTGTTCGCATACTCTACACGATTTTTTTCGAGAGTCAAGCATTTTCTCTGCATTCGCTTCTGGGCCAAGGCGACTTCAAGTGGACAGGAGCAACTCAGGAAGCTATGGCGGCCACAACAAACAAGAAGAAGATTGCGCTGTCTGTGAATGCTTCTCCTGAAGGGTCCCGGGCACTCGCAGGAAGGAAGTTGGCCTCCGCCAGAGGGGGTGAACCATACGGTTCACGCCAAGGGGTGGGGCTGGGCGAAAAGCCCGTCAGAACATCTATTGAAATGGGAAAGGAAACCAGACTGTACGAAAAGACGTATTATAAGCTGGGTGTGGTGCTGTGAGCCAAAGCGGAAAGGGGCAAGCTCGGGTGAGAAAAAGATTCGCAGGCCGAAAGGAAGAATTAAATGAATACAGTAAGGAAGATTGATCTTCGCCAGAGGTTGCTCAACCGGCGGCAGAGACTTCAAACCGCCATGGGCGAGTTCCGGGAAACCGAGCAACTCATGCGCCTTCTTAGAGACGTCGATTCGGCACTGGAACGAATGGACAGCGGCTCCTACGGTTTGTGCGATGTCTGCCAGGAGCCAATTGAGAGGGAGCGGCTAGTCGCGGATCCTCTCACTCGGAACTGCCTTGGCTGCCTCACGCCCGATCAGCAGCGGGCCCTGGGACAGGATCTGGATCTGGCGTCACGCATCCAGGCGCAACTGCTCCCGAAGAAAACCCTTGCTCTTAACGGCTGGGAAACCTGCTACCACTACCAGCCGACAGGCCCGGTGAGCGGGGATTACTGCGATCTGATCAACCCTGACACCGCAAAAGGAGATCTCTT
>CAYFQZ010000014.1:0-4275 GCA_964345305.1 uncultured Ignavibacteria bacterium
CTGTCGTAGCCTCCCGCCGTTTGTCCTACGAAGAGCACCTTAAGAACGGCCCTTTTGTCTAAGCCAGATGACATCATTGCTCCGATGTCAGCGGACCGCATCGATGCTTTGGTGAAGCGGCAGAGAAAGAAAGAGTGTGAGTGAACTGACATGAAGGGGGCGAAGATGCAGACAATGCTTGATGTATATCTCGCGGGGAATCTGGCACAGGTTCATCATAGAGAGCTCCTGCACCAGGCAGGGGAGCCAACCGCGCGGATGGCCAGGGCCAGCGGCGGTGGCAAGCGGGAATCTGGAAAGGAGCATGCGGCTTTCAACCCAAAGGGAGAGCCCCAAGAGCGATGAGGAGGCCGAGTGGCTCGGCCTCCAACTGGGACGGCTGATCTACCGCTCTCATGGTGCGCTCCTCGACCGGGGGCTCCCTAGGGAAGGGGCGCCGGAGTTGATCGAGGAGTTGGCGGCACAGTTAGGAGCGTCGAATCATGACAGTTGCCGCTCAGAGGTCGGGCTCAATCGAAGTTGACTGAGAAGCATGATTAGATGAAGCTGCTGAAGGAGCTAGTCATGAAGCGCCAGTTGGTCGCGGTACTCGCCTTGCTGGTGATAATCTCGGCGGCTGGTCTACTCATCAGCTGCAAGGTCCAACAGGTGAGTGCTGGTGGAATAGAGGGCACTGTAACTGACACCGGCGGTAATCCGCTGATCGGGATGGCAGTATGGATAGTCGATGGTACAACTGCCTTCCCAGAGATTGCCGTCCTGACCAATAAGGAGGGCTACTACCGGATCACAACCGTACCACCAGGCACATTCGAAGTAGCTGTACATGACATGAAGGGAAACAGAATTGGTCTTGAAAGTGTCGTGGTCCGCCGTGGACGTGTCTCCACCCTGAACTTCGTTATTCCTGTGGAAGAGAGACCTGAAGGGGCACTGACTGTGGCCGCGTTGTTAGAGAATCCGGTATATGATACCGAGGTCAGAATCCATGGAGAGGCAAGCCTGTTGGGAGAGCTATTCTGTCCCTGCTTTCAGTTGGCCTCCGCTGGGGAAAAGGTCATGGTATGGTACGATCTAATGGTTGAGGATGGCGGCACAGCAAGGCCCGCTGTGAGCGTGGAAGGCGTTCAAAATGGTGACCACGTTATTGTGACCGGCGAACTCAAGACGGCAGGTATACATAGATCACTCAATGACTTCTGGCCCAGCGGGATTGAAAAGGTAGAATTCCTCACAGGAAAAGGAGACCCCCAATGAATCGCAAGCCATTTAGCTTGGGATTAGTGCTTATCCTAGGTGTGTTGGTCCTCAGTGGCTGTGAGAAGGGCCAAGAGATCGCAGTGAAGGCACCCAACGTAATCCAAGGCTCTGGGAACGTCGTCACGGAGGCGAGAGCAGTGAGCGGTTTCAACCGCGTCTCCCTGATCGGGTCTGGCAGAGTGATCATCGCCCAGGGCGAAGAAGAATCGCTGACTGTGGCGACCGATGACAACCTCATGCGCTACATCAGGACCGAAGTGAAAAACAGGACTCTCATCCTCGGGTTCGCCAATCAGGCCAAGAACAAGAGCATTCGGCCTACTGAGCCAATCAAGTTCAACTTGCGTGCGAAGCAGATCGCCAGCTTGGACCTCTCCGGTGCAGGGGATATCAATGCGCCTTTGCTTGACACAGATCGCTTGGAGATTACGCTCAGCGGAGCGGGCGATGCCAGCATCGCCTCGCTCACGGCAGATGAGATAGTGGTGCGCATCAGTGGCGCCGGGAATGTCGAGCTGGCAGGTCAGGTGGTGGAGCAAGATATCCGGATCAACGGCTTCGGCAATTACCGCGCTGGAAACCTCAAGACTCAAACGACCAACGTGAAGGTGAGCGGAGCAGGCAATGCCACCCTCTGGGTCACTGGAACTCTGGATGTACAGATCGCCGGAGCCGGCAATGTGGAATACTATGGGCGCCCTAGCGTTATCCAGAACATCTCTGGGGTAGGGAAGCTAATCTCGCGCGGCGAAAAGGCCTCAGAAGCGCCCGAAGCCCAAGAGACTGCTGCTCCTACAACAGAAGAATCAGCCGGAGAGCAAGCTCCCTTCTCATACGCTACGCCCGAGAGCCAGGGACTATCACCGGAAGCGCTGGAGAGACTGGCCGACATCGTCGGTGGCTATGTCGCAGACGAGTCCATCGTGGGGGCAGAACTGGTGGTCATCAAGAACCGGCGCACAGTTCTGCACCAGGTGTTCGGTTGGAGGGACCGCGACGAAGGGATTCCCATGGAACGAAATACCCTGTTCAACATCCGCTCGATGACCAAGCCGCTTACCGGTGCCGCGATTCAGCTTTTGATTGATAGGGGAGAACTTGCTCTGGACGACCGGGCATCCGAGTACCTACCGGGGTTCGAGAATGAGGAGTCCCGGGAGATTACTATCGAGCAACTGCTCACCCATCGCAGTGGGTTGCCTCTGAGCATTCTCACCGCAGCGGATGAGTATGAGGACCTCTACTCCATGGCCAATGCGGTCGGCGAGCGGAGACCGGAGTTCCAGCCGGGAAGCAAGTTCTGGTACAGCGACGCCGGCACAGACGTTCTGGGGGCGATCGTTGAAGTGGTGTCAGGAATCTCTCTCGAGGCTTTCGTGGGGGAGAGGCTTCTTCAGCCGCTGGGAATGGATGACACATTCGCCTACATCGTGGCCACCCAGGACGACCCGCGCAAAGAGCGGATCGCCAGCCTCTACTTCGGAGGGAAGGGATCATGGAGCCGGTTCTGGACTCCCGACGAGCCATTCTACCCCTTCGCCTGGGGCTCCCAGAGCCTGTATAGCACACCGCTGGACTACGCGCGGTTCCTGGCTATGTGGATGGAGGGCGGAAGAGCTGGAGAGATAAAACTCCTATCGTCGGAGGCCGTCGATCGCACCCTCACTCCAACATCCACGATGAGCACCCTGGGCTCCGACCTGCCGATGCCGACCGGATTCTACAACCTGGAAGCGTATTACGGGCAGATGTCAGTCCTATATGTGGAGAAGGATGAAACTGAGACTGCGGAGACGGTGGTGATTGGGCACAGCGGTTCGGACGGAACCTGGGCCTGGGCCTGGCCCCGGCAGGGCCTGATGATCCTGTACTTCACCCAATCGCGGGGGAACGCCACGGGAATGCTTCTGGAAGCGGAGATTGACGAGCTGCTGGTCCATCCGGGCCTAGCTGAGATCAACGAAGCTGCGCGTGAGCGGCACGCAGCGTATCTGGGGACATATGTGGAGAGCTCCGGCCCAAATCAGTACAGGGAGTTTGGTGTGCTGGTTCAGAACGGGCGCCTGGCAGTGCAGCTACCGGAAGGAGTGGTCTTCGAGCTCCTGCCTCCTGATGAACAGGAATGGAGGCGCTTTGAGTTGATGCCCCAGTTATCCGCATCCTTCTCGCTAGATGAGCAGGGAGAAGTAACAGGAATGAATTTGCGAGAAGGGAACCAGGTTCATTACCTGGCCAAAGGGAGCGCTCCCCAGGAGCCGCCTCTCGATGTGGATGCTGTGCAGAAATATCTAGGCTTTTACCGAGATGAGGAGGCTGGACATGACGTTGAGGTAATCATCCACAACGGGCACCTGGCGTTCAGGATACCCGGCGTTGAGACACCGCTGGAACTGTATCCACCCGATGAGGAAGGATGGTGGAGACTCAGGCTCAATCCAACTGTGACAGTTAGATTCAACGAAGACGAAACTGGGAGAGTAGCCTCCTACACGGCCCGCAGTCCCGAAGGTGAAGCGGTGAGGCATCGCGTGCCCGGACGCGATGAGAAGAGTGAATAAGGTCAACGAAACCCGGAGGCGAATTAGTAATGCGGGAACCAGGATTTCTATTACTAGTCCTGTTGGCAATTGTCGGCGGCGTACTGCTCTTCATCTTGACATCTCAGGACTCAGCCACTGTGTGCTGCGAACCGCCCCTGCCATTCTCTCAAGAACTACAGGATGCACTAGATAACGGGCTTGAAGAGTATGGCGGAATGGGGATTTCAGCCGCTGTCATTGTCCCGGGATACGCAACATGGGTTGGTGTAAGCGGCGTGTCACATGGGACAACTTCAATAACATCGGACATGCCATTTGCAGCCGGAAGTATCACCAAGAGCTTTACGGCTGCGACGATTCTTCAGCTTGCGGAAGCAGGTGTGCTTAATCTGGATGACCCACTCCACAAATGGCTCCCGGACTACGCAAACATCGACAACACGATTACTATTCGGCAGCTCCTTAACCACACAAG
>CAYFQZ010000015.1:0-2494 GCA_964345305.1 uncultured Ignavibacteria bacterium
AGAAAGACAAACGTCTTGGGTGTCTCTTTTCGATTCTCGTTTGCCATGAGCGACGAAAGCCCTTGTCATGGGAATGACACGTGTACTGCTCGCCGGAGAGTGCTGCTTGAGATTCAGTAGAGGGCTCAGATTCCGAGGCTATCCTCCGAACCAGACCGGCACCTCAGTCTACCAATTTCTTCAGTCCCAGCAGGATTATGGCCACGGGCCAGTAACGGATGATGTCTTCGCCTATGTAGTCGAGGTTGTGGAGCAAAATCAGGACTCCTATCGCAATCAGCACCAGGGCCCAGAAGACCTTGTTTCCCCGCCTATGTTTTTCAGAAACGGCCACGCTCAACCTCCTTGAAGGCGTCAAGGTTGAGCGCAAAATATCAGAGGTGAAGAACGTTGTCAATCAAAAAAGACACACCGAATATTCGGTGTCAGCGTACCTATGTTAAGGCACAAAGAGTTTGACTTTACGAGTCCTGGCCCTATATTTACAGTTCGCGGACCGGAGAAAGACTTTCCGTTTGTTAGTAAGCAAGGAGGAGACTATGGCTACGGAGAAGGACTTAACTATTGACAACATCAAGGAGAGATTGGGAAAGCTAAGGGAGTATCTTTGATCTAGGGGCTAAGCAGAAGAGGATCGGGGAGCTGGAAAAACTTTCCTCCCAGGCCGGTTTTTGGAATGACAGCCAGAAGGCACGACTGGTGCTCAGGGAAATCAGCGAGCTCAGGAAGTGGTCTGAGAGATGGGAAGAGCTGTCGCAAAGAGCGGAAGATGTGGCACTGCTTAAGAATCTGGCTGAAGAGGAAAACGACGCTCACGCAGCAGAAGAGGCCGCCGACAGCCTGGCCGGGTTAAAGAAGGAGCTGGACGATTTTGAATTTCAGACCGTTCTTTCGGGGGAGGACGACGCCAAGAATGCCATACTTGCCATTCACTCCGGAGCAGGGGGGACCGAGTCTCAGGATTGGGCCCAAATGCTTTTGCGGATGTACAGCCGGTGGGCCGAGAGGAGAGGATACAGCTGCGACACCATCGATTTTTTGGGCGGTGAAGAGGCAGGGATAAAAAGCGCGGCCCTGGAGATAACCGGCAACTATGCCTACGGATATCTCAAGGGCGAAAGCGGAGTTCACCGGTTGGTGCGTATCTCGCCGTTTGACGCCAACAAGAGGAGACACACCTCCTTTGCCTCGGTATTCGTCTATCCAGAGATTGAGGACAACATCACGGTGGAGATAAACGACGACGATATAAGGATGGAGACATTCAGAGCTTCGGGCGCAGGCGGGCAGCACGTCAACAAGGTCTCCTCCGCAGTGAGGATCACGCACATGCCCACCGGAATCGTGGTCCAATGCCAGTCCGAGCGTTCTCAGTTCAGGAACAAGGAGAATGCACTTAAGGTGCTGAAGTCACGGCTGTATCAGCACTACAAGGAGCAGGAAGAAAAGAAACAGGAAAAGTTGGAAAGTCAAAAGAAGAAGATTGAATGGGGCAGCCAGATCAGATCTTATGTATTTCATCCTTACAACATGGTGAAGGATCACCGTACCGGCGTGGAGACCTCCGACGTGCAAGCGGTGATGGATGGTGAGATAGATCAATTCATCCAAGGCTACTTGAGCTCCAAGGACAACGAACGGGGAAATCGATAGAAAGGGAGGCGATTTCCATGTATTGCTGGAAATGCCGACAGACAGTGGAAGCCAAAGACAAGATACATCGCAAGGACGTCTGTTCTAATTGCGGTTCCGATTTGCGCTGCTGCTACAACTGTGAGTTCTATGAAAAGGAAGCCCACCACCAGTGCAAGGAGACCCAGTCAGAGTGGGTTAGATACAAGGAGCGGGGAAATTTCTGCGATTACTTCCGGCCCAAAAGCGCATTTTTCAAGAAGCCAAAATCGAGCGGGGACATCAAACAAGACCGCAAAGAAAGATGGGATTCGCTTTTCAAGGACTGACGACAGACGAGTTCTACAGCCCGACCGTGGTTTCATGTCCTTGGTCTAAGCCGGGCTCGAATTTAAAAATCAAAAAGCAAGATGTAAAACTGCAGTTCAAAATTCAAGATCGAAGGCGTTCGGACAGCCACGAGGGCTGTCCCTACGGTTAGCGTCAGCGGAGGAAAGGGGCTTATTGATTTTGTGAAATACCGCCAATACGGGCTTCATATCATAACAACTGTCATTGCGAGCGCAGCCCTGCACTTCTTGGTGCAGGGCGCAGCGAAGCAATCTCTGGACGTTACGATTTTGTGAGATTGCTTCGTCCCCTGCGGCTCCTCGCAATGACAAAGTGAAGAGTAATTTCTTATGGTGAGATTGGAGAGGTTTACGGAGCGGTCGCAGGATGCGCTGCAGTATGCGCACGAACTGGCTCAGAGTAACAACAACTCGCAGATAGAGACGGAGCATCTGCTCCTGGCTCTGCTGGAGCAGCAGGAGAGCCTAACGGAAATCATGCTCAGCCAGATGGGAGTCGACGTTTCCGCTTT
>CAYFQZ010000016.1:0-2446 GCA_964345305.1 uncultured Ignavibacteria bacterium
CCCCTCCGCATAACAAGCCCGGCCCGTTCCGCGAATCCTGCGTTCAGACCAAAACGGCTGCGGGCTACGAATCAGGCATGGACGATTCGCCGATGTACGAGGACATCCCCTTCAACAAAGAAAAAAACACCATGGAATTACAGGACGTAGGCCTGAACAGCCTATACATTGCCGACTGCGAAGCCCTGGCGGATATGGCCGCTGTTCTCGGTAGAGAAAAAGAAGAGAAGGAGTTGAGAGAACGTGCTGGGACGCTGCGAAACGAAATGAAAAGGCTTTGGGATGAGGAAGCGGGTTTCTATCTCAACAGGCGAACCGACACAGGCGAGCTTTCCGGTCGGCTCTCCCCCACGCTCTTCTATCCTCTCCTGGCGCGGGTGCCGAGCAAGGAAAGGGCGGAGCGGATGGTAAGCGAACACTTTTTCAATCCCGAAGAGTTCTGGGGCGAATGGATGCTGCCGTCGATCGCCCGTAACGATCCGCTGTTCCCGAGGCAGAGATCCTGGCAAGGCGCCATCTGGCCGCCGCTGAACTTCCTCACTTATCTCAGCCTGCGAAATTACAATATGGTAGATGCACAAAAGGCGCTCGCCGAAAAATCTCTGAAGCTGTTCCTTAACGAGTGGAAGCGAAAGGGCTATGTCAGCGAGAATTATTCCTCGATCACCGGCACCGGCGACGACGCCCGATTATCCAGCGACCCGTTTCACTCCTGGGGAGCCCTATTCGGAATAATCGTATTTATCGAAGAAGGTATAATGCCCGCGCCTGAAGTCGAAGCTGGAGAGGGGAGCTGATGGAATCCTGTTATGTTCAGCTTTGGTTTATAAGTTTTCACCTTTAGCAGAGACATCGTCCTTGATATATGCCGGCTACTCGTGAGGCCTGGAGGGGGAGTTTGGAAACGTGAGTCTTGAGTGGTTCGACTACATAGTCTTCGCGGCTTTCCTGGCGTTTGTGATTACCGTATCTTTGCGCGCCGGTCGTCGTGAAAAGACGTCGGAGGACTATTTCCTGGCAGGCCGCAATCTCACCTGGTGGCTCATCGGGTTTTCGCTCATCGCCTCCAACATCTCCACGGAGCACTTCGTCGGCATGGCGGGCAAGGGTTTCGAACTGGGACTGGCAATTGCCAGCTACGAGTGGATGGCTGCCGTCACGCTCGTCATCGTCGCCTGGTTTTTCTTGCCGAAGTTTCTCCGCTGCGGCATCTTCACCATGCCTCAGTTTCTCGAATACCGCTTCAGCAGTTCGACCAGAACCATTATGGCTCTCTTCATAATGGTGGCCTACGTATTCGTAGCCCTGGCAACAGTCCTCTACTCAGGCGCACTGGCTCTGACCACCATCTTTCCGATCGATTCCATAGTCCTCAATTTCGGCAAAATTCTTCCGAACGTTCCGGACGGCTTTGTCATCACAATCGACGGCACCATCATAGCTATTTGGCTTATAGGGATCACTGCAGGCGTCTACACGATCTACGGCGGCCTCAAAGCTGTCGTTTGGTCCGACCTGATTCAGGGCGCGGCGCTTTTAATTGGCGGGATTGTAGTGACCGTACTGGGCTTGCAGGCCGTCGGCGGAATCGAGGTCTTCCTGCAAGAAAACGCGGACAAGTTGCATACCGTCTTGCCCTGGAACCACCCGGAGATGCCCTGGCTGGCTGTGTTCATCGGCGGCCTGTGGATTCCCAATCTGTTCTACTGGGGGCTGAACCAGTTCATTACCCAGCGAACGCTGGGCGCCAAAAGCCTCGCCGAAGCCCAAAAAGGGATCTTTCTCGCGGCGTTCCTGAAGCTGCTGATCCCGTTCATCATTGTCTTCCCCGGCATCATAGCTTTCCAGCTCTACGGTGCCAACTTCGCGGAGCAAGGCTTACCGGCAGACCATGCTTATCCCTACATGATCACGCAGATCCTGCCCATCGGCCTGAGAGCCCTGATGTTCGCTGCCCTCTTTGGCGCTGTGATGAGTTCGATCGACTCGATGCTAAACTCTGCCTCCACCATATTCACTATCGATCTCTACAAACAGTTTATCAACCGGAAAGCCGGGGCCAGGAAACTGGTTCTTATCGGCCGGATCGCCACCGCCGTCTTTGTGATCTTCGGCTGCTTGTGGGCACCGGTAATCGGGTTTCTGGGTGAAGGAGTGTTCGACTATATACAGAAGTTCTGGGGATTCATAACACCGGGAATCGTGACCGTCTTCGTAATCGGCCTGCTCGTGAAAAAGACACCACCAGTGGCCGCCAACTTCGCGCTCCTACTGGGGATTCCAACTTACGGCCTACTTCTCTGGCTACTGCCCGAGGTGGCGTTCCTGCACCACATGGCGATAACTTTCCTCGCACTAGCCGCTTTCATGCTCGTTGTAACAGCCTTCAAACCACTGGCTAAAGCGGTCCGTCTGCCGGTCTCCACCCTTGAAGTCAAAATGCTGC
>CAYFQZ010000017.1:0-6896 GCA_964345305.1 uncultured Ignavibacteria bacterium
TCGGTGTAGGCGTACCCGGCGTCGATAATGCCTGCGATCCCGTAAATAGTCATCAAGGTATCCCACCACACGTCCTGGTACTCAATATCCACCCAACCCGTGGACTCCGGAGCAATCATCTTCCAGGTTACTTTCCCTCCCTGCGGGAGAATGCTTGGGTGCTCGTCTCCCTCCTGAGGACGGAAGTTCTCCAGATCGTCGATCACACCGACGATTCCCTCCCTGGCCCCTATCGAAAACGGACCGGCACAAAGCCAATGTGAAGGGGACAAGGTGTCTCCGATGCTGGGAAGAAATTCGTCTTGTCCCAAAAGAGGCGACGAGAAAATAAGGAACGTCAAGACCAACGCCTCAAGTGACAGAATCGCCTTCGACCTTACGGAACCCGGCATGATTTCCTCCTGGATTTTTCAAACTGATTTTCGGCCCTACGGAGGCCATCGAATCTTCCTGGCCTACCGCCGCACAAGTAGCACAAGATTAGCCTGCGTGTCAACCGAATTATCCAATCCTACCTCTCTGTCGCCCTTCTTCCCGTTCCATCTGGGCAACGCGGGTACCTTTCTCCGATCCGATGGGCAAGGCGGGCACGTTCAAGAAGACGCCTGCTCCGCTCCTCCGGCCCCGGCGAATCGGCTTGACAAAGCAGCCTTCGTTTATTACATATAGTCGCTTGTTTACGGGGCTTCGTGCGATTCATGCCGGGAATTGGCCGGTCGTCAGCCTTAAGGAGGCAGGATGAAGCGCATCATCGGGATTCGGCGGGAGGATAAGAACAGGTGGGAGCGGCGGGTGCCCTTGGTGCCGACGGATGTAGAGGAGCTGGTAGAGAATAATGCCTTAGAGATATGCGTCCAACCATCTCCCATACGCATCTTCCCTGACCAGACGTACACCGAGGTTGGAGCGAAGGTTCAAGAGGATCTCTCCGCATGTCCCGTAATACTGGCAATCAAGGAAGTACCTCCACACTTTTTCCATCCCGGGAGGACCTACGTCTTCTTCTCCCACACCACCAAGGGACAGGAGCACAACATTCCCATGCTGAAGAGAATGATGGAGCTGGGGTGCAATCTCATCGATTACGAGAAAATGACCGACGCAAGGGGAAATCGTTTGATCTTTTTCGGACGTCACGCCGGGCTGGCGGGGATGATAGATACCCTGTGGGCGCTGGGCAAACGACTCAGTTGGAAAGGCATCTTGAGTCCCTTCAGCCAAATAAAGAATGCCTACAAATATCAAACTCTATCAGAGGCCAGAGAGGGTGTTTCCCTGGCCGGAAAGAAGATCAAAAAGCATGGTCTCCCCAAGCCCATAACACCACTGGTCTTCGGTATCACCGGCTACGGCCACGTCTCCAGCGGTGCCCAGGAGATACTTGACCTTCTTCCACACAAACAGATCGCTCCGGACGAGATGTTCTCCCTGGACCAGCACTCCGAGTTCTCCAGAAAGCACGTCTACAAGGTGGTTTTCAAGGAGGAACATCTTGTGCAGCCGGTATCGCCTGCCGATAGTTTCAAACTGCAGGATTACTACGACCATCCGGAGAAATACGACTCGCAGTTCGAACGTTATCTTCCCCACATCGACGTTCTGGTGAACTGCATCTATTGGGATGAACGTTATCCCAAGTTGGTGACGAAAGCATTCCTGAAGAAGTTGTTCGCGGAAAAGAAAAGTCCCCGGCTGAAAGTGGTAGGCGACATAAGCTGCGATATCGAGGGTTCCATAGAATTCACGGTCAAGACCACCCAACCCGACAATCCGGTATACGTCTACGATCCGATAAGAGACAAGATCACCGACGGGTACAAAGGCAGGGGGGTGGTCGACTTGGCCGTGGACAATCTCCCCTGTGAGTTACCCAGGAGATCATCCATCGACTTCAGCCATGCCCTGAAGCCTTTTGTGCCGCAGATTGCCAAAGCGGATTTCTCGGTCGATTTCAGAGAACTGGCTCTGCCGAAGCCGATAAAAAAAGGGGTGATTCTTCATCACGGAGAGCTCACTCCCGAATACCGCTACATGCAGGATTTTCTGTGAGAATTCCGTTCGGGTGGGCATCCGGTTTTCCCAGGTAACCAAAGCCGATCACTGTCAAGACGAATCCTGGATGAAGATTCGCTCGTCCTCCAAACTATTCAAGGAAGACTGCGTTAATATAGCTAATGATCAGAAACCGGTGATTCTTTTCACGGAGGAGAAACACGATGAAGAAGGTCTTGATATTGGGAGCCGGCCTGGTGGCCAAGCCGCTGGTGCGCTATCTTTTGGACCAGCCCGATTTTCAGGTCAAGGTGGCCAGCCGGACGGTCAGCAAGGCGGAAAAGCTTGTCGGCGATCATCCCAGAGGGGAGGCCCAGCCCCTGAACGTAAACGATGCCGCAGGGTTAAAGAAGCTCATATCCGAGGCTGACTTGACTATCAGCATGGTTCCATATGCTCATCACGTCACCGTGGCCAATCTTTGCATCCAGCAAAAAAAACACATGGTGACCACGTCCTACGTCAGCGCAGCCATGAAGGAGCTGGACGGCAAAGCCAAAAACGCCGGAGTTTTGATCCTAAACGAGTTGGGTCTGGATCCAGGTATCGACCATATGTCCGCCATGAGAATCATCCACGACGTGCAGAACAAGGGAGGCAGAATCGCCAGCTTCTACTCCTATTGCGGAGGTCTGCCCGCCCCCGAGGCGAACACCTATCCCTGGGGATACAAGTTCTCCTGGAGCCCGCGCGGCGTGGTGCTTGCCGGAAAGAATGCCGCCAGGTATATGAAGGACAAGCAGGAGATCAGAATCTCCTCCGAGGACCTTTTCACGCACTTCTGGCCCATGAATATCGAAGGAGTGCCTCCGCTTGAGGCCTATCCCAACCGGGATTCGGTTCCGTACATCGAGCTTTATGGCATAACCGATGCCGACTCCATGTACCGGGGAACTCTGCGTTACCCGGGATGGTGCCAGACCATGAAGAAGGTGGTGGACCTGGGTCTTCTGGACGAGACCGAACAGGATGTGAAAGGCTTCACTTACGCCGATTTCCTCAGCAGGCTGATCGGAAAAGAAAAGAGCGAAAAGCTAGTGCAGGATACGGCTGCCTTTTTGAATATCAAGGAGAACTCTGACCCGATCAAGAGGATGCAATGGCTGGGCCTGTTCGACGATGAGCCAATCCCGGCTGAGAAAAACTCCGCTTTGGACGTCTTCGCCGATCGACTCCTTGAGAAGCTCAAGTACGAGCCCCGAGAGAGAGACATGATTATCCTGCACCACGATTTCACGGCCGAGTATCCGGACAAGAAAAAAGAGAAGAGAACCTCTACCCTGGTGGACTTCGGCATTCCGGATGGGGACTCATCCATGTCCAGAACCGTGGGGCTCCCGGCTGCCATAGGTGCTGCCCTGGTTCTGAAGGGCAAGATCAAGGAGATCGGCGTACACATACCGGTGAACCCGGAAATTTACGAGCCGGCTCTCAACGAGCTGGAGAAGCTCGGCATCGTCTGCAAAGAAAAGACCGAGCCTCTGTGATTTCAGCCAGGAGACTGGCTTCCAGAGAGAGGATAGGGGAAAAAGAAGGCCAGAGCCTGACCCGAGTTAGGTTCTGGCCTTTTTCGTTCACCGGGGGAAGATTGGAACACCATGATTCCGCGAGCACACAGCAGGCAACACGTAGCGTCGGAGCTTGTCTCCGACGAGTGGGCTTGGGATCTCATCCTGCGGCGACGAAGATTTCGGGAGGCGGATGCAAAAAAAGCCACCGAGCGGGCTCGAACCGCTGACCTGAGGTTTACGAAACCCCTGCTCTACCAACTGAGCTACGGTGGCGCAGAATGAAGGCTAAGTCTTCAGGGGTGATATCTCACACAATCATAGTACGAGCATTACCCTCCCCCTTTTTTGGACTCCTCCCTCCGCTCTTTCTCTCTGTCCTTCTGGGTGAGCATGGCAAGCAATAGCTCGGCTGTGTTCGGGGAAAGCTTCTTCAAAATCTCGTACTGGGCCATCGCCCTGTCGCGATAGCCCTGCTCGGAATAGGTCAGCCCCAGGTAGAGCTGGGCGCTGGTATCCGCGGCATCCGCCTGAACCGCCTTTTCGTACTCTTCAGCGGCCAGGATGAAGTAGGCCTGGCTCAGTTTGGAGACTGTTTCGGCATCAACAGTGTCCGCTCGGATTTCAACCAGATACTGGTCGACGAGTTTGAGCAACCCGGCCCTGTCCTCATAGGGAAGCTCTCGCAAAGTATCTGGAAACCAGAACCTTACGCGATCCAGCTTCACCGCCCTACCCCAGGCCGTCAAGCCCAACTCGTAATAGACATTAGCAAAAGCAGTATGGATTCTGGGATAGGAAGGATCAAGGCGAAGTATCGCCTCATACTGCTCAATGGCCTGGCTGTATGCTTTGGCAAGCTGATAAACTCCCCCCAGATTGTAACGTGCGTCCAGGAGTTTGGGATCCAGCCGAACGGCCTCTTGCAGCTCCGCCAGGGCATCATCCATTTTCTGATCCTGGAAGTATTGGACCCCCATCTCGAAGTGCTTTCTGGCTTCTTCAGCTTTGTCCCCACCGCATCCACCGGCCAAGAACAGGAGGCTGCACGCTGCCAGCACGGTCCCGGTCCAGCTCGAAACGAGCATTCTCTTTTGCATGTCCCCTTCTCCTCTTTGAATGTCAAACGCTTGATGGTAAGCGCCTGACCACCTATATCATAAAGGTGAACTCTCGGTTCACCTCACGCCTCATTCAAGATATTGGCCCCGAAACCTTGGCCGGAGCGCCCATAAAGCTTCGGGTCTCGGCCTTCCTATTGATTCATGTGCCGCCCCGCAGAATCGAACTGCGGACACACGGATTTTCAGTCCGTTGCTCTACCAACTGAGCTAGGGCGGCAACCTTCGTGCCTGAATACGTTCTCAAAGAGCTATACGGTTGCGGTGCTCTTTGCGGCAATCGCCAATTTAATAGTATCGGTTGCTGTTGTCAACAGTTAATTTTGGTGGACTTCCGACGGGTTTGTCCAGCAGAACGCGTGAAGGGCTTCTCGTATTTCATTGCTGGCTGGGGCCATCGAAGAGGCTGAAGTCTTACATATTTCCCTTGAGTTGACCCAGAGCTCTCGACGGTATCTGGCCCTGGTTCTCTAACCTTGGATCTAGACCAAGACTACTGTCTGAACACCCAGACGCCCTCTGCTCGCGACTGATCGTCTTGCCTCAGCATGAAGACAAGTTTCAAAAACTTCGTTTTTGGAGATAGAACGGGGTCTTCCAAAAAGTCCTGGTTGGGGATGGCAAGCATCACGTTCTTGCGACGAACTACCCATCCCGGGTGACTCCGGTCGAGCCGTTTCCCAAAAGGAATCCCGCCCCCTCCGGCTCCGAGGGCTCAGGTTCTTCCGATATTCGGACCGGCTCGTACTGGTTGACGGCATCATCTTCAATGAAGATGATCCAGCGGTTAAGATCCAGATGGAGTTTGGCCCATGAGGTTTGCAGCTCACACCAGATAAGAAGATGATCTTCCACGTCGTACCGTCGAAAATAAGCACGACGAAACTCTGCCCGCTCCTCCAGACTCATCCCCAGCGTGGTTTCATAATGCTTCAATCCCGCTTCGATCAGCGTGGCATCCATCAGCGTGGCAGCAACCTGCAGCGGAAACCCCCCACCTGCTCCGCCCCTGCCTCCGCCGGCACTGAAGGGGTTCATCAACTGCCAGGGCTTTGGACCACCGCCTGCCGGGCCCAAATGCACGGTCCACTTCTCCCACAGATCAGGGAAGGATTCCTCGACACCAGCCGAACGCTCTGCTTCGAAAACCGCACCTACATTTATCCGGTTAGAGGGCACGGTGGCACAGGAAGGCAAAAGCAGCCAGAAAAGCCCCGGACTCAACAACACTGCAGCCCGCCACCACGCCTTCTTTCGGGACAACCATCGCATCGCTCTGCCATTATCCTTCTGAAGCAAAGGCCAATCGAGTTTTGACCCAAAACTCCTGCTTTTCGGCCGGCCGCATGCGCGGACCGCCTGGACGACCGCCCATACCGCCTCGACCTCCACTCATGCCGCTAGGCGGACGACCTCCCATACCTCCACCCATTCTCTCCATCAGCTTCTGACGATCTTTTTTGCTCATGCCACCCCACTCGAATCCAAGACTGATGACTTGTCCCGGCTCCACTCCAATCCCGCAGTCAAATAGGTCCCCCTTCTCCAGCGGGACGCTGAATTCATAGGTGTAGATGCCCTGCGGCGCGGCAAAACCGGCAGCCGGTCCGTCCGAACCATCGGGGCACAGGGTGATCTCCTGGTTGCTCCTATTGTTGATGAGGGTGATCTGACCCGCCGGGTTCTGCTCCATTTCCAGAAGGCGCTGCTGCATTTCCAGCGTCATGGCCGCCCTGAATCCCCCGCGGCTGGACGACCCCTGCATCGGCAAGTCGGCGATAGACGATCCGCCGGTGTAACGGATGCCGAGATCCTTCTTCTTTTTGCCCGAATAGTCAAGCCAGAGTGTCACGCCCCCTGTACGGATGGTTCGTGCCCAGGCCTGGTTGCTGAAACGGAAAAGAACGTAGAGGTTCCGGTTGTCATTGCTCAGACCAAGCTGCACGCCCAGGTCTTCAAAATAGACGGTGGATCCGCTGGCCCACTCCGTCGTCTCGCCGTCCACCTTCACCGGCTCGCGTGACCAGCGAGTCTGCACTTCCTGAGTCTTGCAGGCGGCCACCAGGGTGAAGATAATCAATGCCAGCAAGAACACCATCTTTGTGCTGGGAATAGAAAGGTTTCCGTGATTCATCGTTTTTCCTCACCTTGATTGGTTGATAGCCGGGGGAAGGGCGGAAACGGTCGGAGAGTCCTCTGCATCGTGCCTGTTTCC
>CAYFQZ010000018.1:0-4458 GCA_964345305.1 uncultured Ignavibacteria bacterium
GGCGCAACTGCTCCCCACCAATAATCTGAGCCTTAATGGTTGGGAGGCCTACTACCACTACCAGCCGGCCGGCCCGGTGAGCGGAGACTACTGCGACCTGATCAACCCTGACACCGCAAAAGGAGATCTCTTCTTCCTCTTGGGGGACGTCTCAGGTCATGGGGTGGCCGCATCCATGCTTATGGCACACCTGCATGCCATGTTTCGCACGCTCATCGCTGTCGGGCTGACCGCCGACAGGCTGGTCCAGCGAGCCAATCGGATTTTCTGCCAGAGCACCATCTCCGCCGACTACGCCACCCTGGTGTGCGGGAGAGCGGATAAATCAGGCCAGGTTGATATTTGCAACGCGGGTCATTGTCCTCCTCTCTTGATTCGGCAAAGCGAAATCGTAAGCCTGGAGGCTACGGGCCTTCCGGTTGGTATATTCGACGGCGGGGAGTACTCGACCCAAGGGGTGCAACTGGCTCCCGGCGACAGCCTCCTGCTGTACACCGACGGACTCACAGAGGCACGGGACGGAACCGATGCCGAATACGGTGCGGAACGGCTGGCCCGACTGGTAAAGGGACATCATGAGACGTCACCTCAGGAGCTAATCCGGCTGTGCCTGGAAGACCTGAAAACCTTCACCTCTGGAGCGCCGGGCGCAGACGACCTCTCTATCATGGTGATCCGTCGGACCGCATAGAACCGCAAACATGCAGGTCCATCGAAACCGCGTGAATCGCGGGCGCAATGTCCGCGTCAAGCCAGAAATCCTTCACAGCAAATCGATCGGGCAAGGCAGATAGGAATTGCCAAGATCAGCTTAATCTGCTATAATCAGCTGTGAGGTATACCCGCCATTGCGCCGCCAAGCGATGAACCACGTTCAAGGAGGTGCATAGTGAGCAAAGCCAGAGCCATTCAGGCGGAATGGCAGAAGCACACCGTAAGCTTCAGCCGCAGGGATTTCATCAAACAGATGGCGCTCGGAGGAGGCGCTGCAGTTATCCTCGGCAACTTCGGCCTTCTGCACCTGTCTTCCGTGAAGGCACAAGAAGGCGTCACCTATCGGATGATCGCCGTGGACCTCAAGAGGTGCACAGGCTGCAGGACTTGCGAGGCCGTTTGTTCGGCATATAACCATAAGGAGCAGGTAAACGGCGAACTGCTCGACGGGCTGGGAAATCCTTGCCTCACCAATATCCGGGTGCACACCTTCAATCCTGATGTCGACGTCCCCGCAGTCTGTGCCATGTGCCCCGATAATCCGTGCATCATGGCCTGTCCGGTCGAGCCACATCCCGAGACCGGTAGAAGAGCGCTCTACAGGGATGAGCAGACCGGAGCGATCAAGAATGATCTGGAGCGCTGCATAGCCTGCGGAAGCTGTGCCAAAGCCTGCAAAGAACAGCGGGTGGGAGTCATCTATCCTAATCCCGAGACCAATAAGCCGGAGCGTATGTGCACCCTGTGTGACGGAGACCCCCAGTGCGTCAAATATTGCCCATACGATGCGCTCTTGTACGTAGAAGCCGATCTGGAAAGGGAGTTCTACGGAAAGTCTCCCGAGTTGATCGCGGAAGAGTTGACCCGCCGCTGGTACGCAACTGGAGGGAAGGAGGGCAAAAATGAGTAGCCAAATTCATGGATATCACGGTATCTTGCTGGACATAGACTTGACTTCTGGAAAGATCGAGAAGAGACCGATCCCGGTCGAAGACACCGCCAACTTCGTGGGTGGCAGGGGACTGGGAATGAAGATCTTGTGGGATCGGCTGAAGAAACCGGGAATCGATCCGCTCTCTCCCGAAAATCCGCTGATGTTCATGCCCGGCCCTCTCTCTGGATTCCCCATTCCTTCGTCATGCCGAACCTGTGTGGTCACAAAATCTCCCAGAACCTCTCCCATCGCATCAGAATACCCTCATGCCTCCACCGTTGCCTATTCCAACATGGGGGGCTTTTTCGGTCCGGAGATCCGATTTGCCGGATACGACGGTATCGTTATAACCGGAAGATCATCTTCGCCGGCCTACATCTTAATCGACGGCGATAAAGTGCAAACCCGTGACGCAAAGAAATTCTGGGGCATGGGTACCGACGAGTTCGACAAGAGATTGATCGAAGAACTCGGTGACAGGCGGTTCAGAACCTGCTACATAGGCCCGGCCGGAGAGAACCTGGTCTCGTATGCCTGCATCATAAACACCGCAGCCAGGGCCGCCGGAAGGGGAGGCACGGGATGCGTCATGGGTTCCAAGAACCTGAAGGCCTTAGCTGTCAGGGGCACGAAGATGCCCGGAGTGGCAGATCACAAGCGGTTTATCGCCTTTCTCGAAGAGGCTCGTGAAGGTTTCAAGGGAACGGATTTCACCAAGGGGTGGAGGTACGGCGGAACTGCCAGGGCGCTTCCATGGTCGAGCGGACGGGGGTCTCAGGCCGTGAAGAATTTCAGGGAGGGCACCTTCGACCATATCGACAAGATCGGGGACGAAGCTGCCAGGCAGAAGTTGTGGGTCAGAGATTTCGCCTGCTACTGCTGTCCCCTTGCCTGTAAGAAAAACGGGGCCGTCAAAGCGGGTTCCTATCCGGGATTGACTCATGATGGGCCCGAGTATGAGACCGGCACCATGTTCGGAGCCAACCTTCTGGTTTCCGACCTGGGAGGCCTGATGAAAGAGATCTTCGCCGGCGACGACTACGGCCTTGATATCATCTCGACCGGCAACGTGATCGGATTTCTGATGGAGAATTACGAAAAGGGGAATATTGACCAGGCGTTTCTGGACGGAATCGACCTCACCTGGGGAAATGTGGATGCCATCCTGAAGATGCTCGATAAGATCGCCAACAGAGATGGGGTGGGTGATATTGCCTCCAAAGGGGTGAAAGTGCTTGCCCAGGAGATCGGGAAGGGATCGGACAAATTTGCCGTGCATGTCAAGGGACACGAGCTGGCCGCCTGGAACGTGCACGTGGACCCTGGCATGGGAATCAGTTACGTCTCCTCGAACCGGGGAGCATGTCATCTTAACGGGAGAACGATAGAGGATCAGAATTCGACCGCTATGATCGATTCCACTGGTGTCTGTCTCTTTGCCGACTACGGTTTCGGCGAAAGCGGCCTGCACAATCTCCTGACGGCCGTAACCGGCATCGACTGGACACAGGAAGAGTATTTGAAAGCGGGTGAACGGATCTTCAACCTGGAGAAGATGTTCAACTTCCGGGAGGGATTCAGGCGCGAGGATGACCGCCTGCCCGATAGGTTCTTCGAGGAGCCGTTAACCGTCGGCCCCGGCGCGGGTGCGGTGCTGGATAAGGACGAATTCGGAAAGCTGCAGGATGAGTATTACCAAACGCGGGGCTGGGATCCGAAAACCACTAGACCGACAAAGACAAAGCTGGAAAGCCTGGGACTGTCGTTCACAGTTTGAAAGGACAACTAAAGCCTGAAATTGTCGGTCCGCAAGCCGCGAAGCGTAAGTCGTGGCCGAACTTGTGCCATAGCAGTCCCGCCGTTGGCAGATACTGGGCTCCTGGTGAAACGGTTTGGTTTGCCGACCCCTGTGTTCGGGCATCCCACGTTATCATCTGCCTGAAGTCTGCGCCGCTATCTCATCCCAACGCGCAGCCGAGCGCCTGGGATAACTGCCACACTACTCGCACATAATCCCGTAGATGAAAGATAAGAGAAGGAAATCTTATCATCTGCCTTTACCTCAGAGGAGCACAAAGCGGAATGGCGACAGACAACAAAAGACAGGCCTCTGTCAAGACCCTGGAGGGCATATTCCTTCGGGCAGCCAAGGTTCAACGGCGTGGGCTTCTGAAGAAGTCGTGGATGCTGCTGAACATGGGAAGGCACACAGTTCGATCCGAGATCAGACGCAGGAGGTTTCAGAAGAAGAACGGTCAGCCGGCGCCCACAGCCATAGCATTCAGTCCTACTATGCAGTGCAACCTGGCTTGCACAGGATGCTACGCGCGCGATTATCCGAATGATGACGAGCTACCCCTAAACCTTGTTGACCGTACGCTTGCGTCGGCTGAGAGGATGGGCGTGTTTCTGTTCGTCATCACCGGCGGGGAGCCCTTGATGCGCGACGGCATCCTGGATCTCTTTCAGCAGCACAGGCGCCTTCTGTTTCTTATGATCACCAACGGCACCCTGCTCGATCAACAGACTGCAAGGGAGATAGCCAAGGCACGGAACATCGTGCCGGTTGTGAGCTTGGAAGGATGGCAAAGGCATACCGACGCCAGGCGCGGAGCCGGGGTCCACCGTCAGGTTGAGCAGGCCATGAGATATCTGCAGAAGGAAGGCGTGGTATTTGGATTCTCCGCCACGGTTGCAGCCGACAATTTCGAAAGCGTGGTCAGCGATCAGTTCCTGGACGAAATGGTCAAGCACGGTTGTGCCCTGGGGTTTTATACGGAGTACGTCCCCATCGGAAGCGCTGCGGAATG
>CAYFQZ010000019.1:0-11302 GCA_964345305.1 uncultured Ignavibacteria bacterium
GTTGGGCGTAGCCTTCACCCTCTGCGGCCTGTGGCTTTCCGCAGCCCTGAATCTGGCATCCGGCGCAACCATCATTTTGGTGGCGGGAACCGCCTTCTTGATCTCAATAATGTTCCGGCGAAAACGGCCTGCCAAGACGGAAAAGACAATGGCTTAGAACTTCCCGTGCAATGCCTGGTTGTTACTGGGCCGATAGCTCCCGTTCATGCCGAAATCGTCTGAAGTGAGAGTATCTCGACGGCGAGTGGCCGAGCTGACCTCGCGCCTTATCGGGAAAGGACGATTTGCCGTGTTCCCAGACTGAATCCGATTGCGGTTGGTCATGACCGCAAATCCTGAGGCTTCTAACATAGTAGAACATATGAATGGGCCACCGCTTGGTCGGACTTTGCCCCGACCGAAGCGCGTTTTTCACTTTGGCAGGCCTTCACCTAACGAAAGAAGCTGAACAGTGTCGACGACATTTCGAAACGTCTCGGATACATTGTGAAAATCCAAAACGGCGAGGTTCATATGAGGTGGGGATACCTTATGGGAAGTCTTTTGGCTTTGCTTTTGATGTGCAGTTTCTCAGGCTGCGCAAGCAAAGAAAAGCAGGCGGAAAAGCACTTCAAAAAGGGATTCCAGTACCAGGATCAGGGCAACCTGGACAAGGCGCTGGAGGAATACCAGAAGGCACTGGAACTCAACCCCAACTACGCACAGGTGCACACGAATCTGGGGACGGTATACCTGGGCAAGAAGGATTATGACCAGGCTATCGAAAGCTTCAAGAAGGTCATAGAGCTGAACTACTGGGACAGAAAGGCTCATTATAATCTTGGCGTGGTTTATCTCTACAAGGGGGAAATAGGGAAGGCAAAGGAGGAAGAGAAGTTTTTGAAGAGCATTCGTTCGGACCTGGGAGATGCCCTTCAGCGAAAAATCGCTGAGGCTGAATCTGCGCCCTGATTGGACCGGCGGGACGTGGTTAGGTTCGGACAGCCGTCACACCGGGGATATCGATTCATAACTAGGCGTAAGAACCTGACCGAGCGCAGGAAATAAGAAAAAGTTTAGGATAAAGGGATGCCAGAGGATTATCGCAAATTCCTGAAGCCGGATGTGGTCTCCAAACTCTCCGGGATGGAGATCAAAGCCAGGCTGGTGGTGGAGGGATTCATCGCCGGGCTGCACAAGAGCCCGTATCACGGGTTCTCGGTGGAATTCGCAGAGCACAGGCAGTACATGCCGGGAGATCCGCTCAGGAACGTGGATTGGAAGGTCTATGCCAAGACGGACAGGTTTTTCATCAAGGAGTTCGAGGAGGAGACCAATCTTAAGGCTTATATTCTGGTAGACACCTCCGGCTCCATGGGATACGGCTCCGGGAGCGTGGACAAGCTGAAGTACAGTTGCTATCTCTCCGCGGCCTTATCTTATCTGATGCTCAAACAGCGCGACTCGGTGGGCCTGGTCCTGTTCGACCAGAGGATAAGAAAGTACATTCCTCCCAAGTCCGCGCTGAGAAGTCACCTCCACGTGATACTGCAGGAACTGGACAGGCTGGAACCGTCCCGCACCACCAACATCAGCTCGACCCTGCACGAGATGGCGGAGAGGATAAAAAGGCGCGGGCTGATCATTTTGATCTCCGACCTGTTTGACGATTCCGACAGGGTGATAAACGGCCTGAAGCACTTCCGCCATAAGAAACACGAGGTGATAGTCTTTCACGTTCTGGACCCCAAAGAACGCACCTTCGCCTTTCCCGAGCTGGCCATTTTCAAGGATCTGGAGACGGACGAGGAGTTGATGACGTCGCCCTGGCAGATCAGAAAGGAGTATACCGAGAGGTTCAAAGCCCTGGTGAATAAGTATACCCTCCAGTGCCGGGAGAGCCTGATCGATTACGTGCTTCTGGACACCTCGGTTCCATTTGACTATGCTTTGTTTTCCTACTTGAGCAAGAGGCAGAGACTGTGGTAGCTTAGGGATCAAGCGGTCAACGGATGAAACGGATAGAACGGACAAGATCTGCGCAGAGTCGGTAATGGAGGAAGCCCGTGCCTGAAAGGTTGCTGATCGGAGCTCACATGTCCATCGCGGGAGGGGTGTTCAATGCTCCTCTTTACGGTCAGCAAGTGGGGTGCAGCACCATTCAGATCTTCACCAAAAACAACAATCAATGGAAGGCAAAGGAGCTTACGGCGGAGGATGCCAAGAAGTTCTTCGATAGTCAAAGAGAGACCGGGATAGCTCCGGTGATCGGTCACAACGGCTATCTTATAAACCTGGCCTCTCCCAAGGAAGACGTTTACCAGTTGTCCCTGGATGCCATGTTGATTGAGCTTAAGCGGGCTGAGCTGCTCCGGCTCCCCTATCTGGTTATGCATCCGGGTTCCCATCTGGGCAGCGGCGAAAAGAAAGGCATAAGCAAGATCGTGCGCTCCCTCGATTGGCTTCATCAGAAGACCAAAGGATACAAGGTGAAAATCCTGCTAGAGACCACTGCCGGTCAGGGCAGCGCCCTGGGGTATCGCTTTGAGCAACTGGCAGAGATAATTGAGCACGTCAAGGACAGCGATCGGCTGGGAGTCTGCTACGATACCTGCCATGCTTTCGCGGCCGGATACGATATCCGCACGAGTAGAGCTTACGAAGAGACTTTCAACGAATTCGACAGCGTGGTGGGGCTGTCCCGGCTCAGGGTCATCCACGTCAACGACTCGCTCAAGGTTCTGGGAAGCCGGGTGGACAGACATCAGCATATCGGAGAGGGAAACATAGGCCTGGAGGGCTTTCGTCTGCTGATGAACGACAAGAGATGGGAGCAAGTCCCCAAGATTCTGGAGACTCCAAAGGAAGGCGGCACGGAAAGAGACATCAAAAACCTGAAGGTGCTGCGCCAGCTTGTCGAATAGTCTTGAGATACAAGATTCTAAAGACTCGAACCTGCGTCAACATAATAAAACTCGAGGTGGGGATGAGACAAATGAAGATCAGAATTGCCTCCGTCTTATTGATTCTCGTCTTAGGGACAAGCTTGCAGCCGGCCCGCGCAGCCACGGGGGTACTCCTGGATGTCAGGGTGGAGGAGGGCGTAGCTGGCGAAAGCTTGAGCTTTGAGCCCATCGACCACAGGCAGATTGAACTGTTAAGCGGCGTGGAAAAGGCATCTTTCCAGGCGAACTTTACCCTGACTACAACGGCTACCGTATTGGACAGCGAGAACGTCTTGCTGAACCTCAGCCTCATAACCCTGCCTCCGAAGCCTCAAACAATCTTCCGTGAGGTGCTGGCCAAGAACGGCCAAACCATCTTTCTCGACGAAGTGAAGGTAAAGCAGGACAGGGTCTTCAGGGTCTATCTCACTCCAGGTGTAGTTGAGGTGCCGGTTCCGGGGTGTGATCTGGACACCAGGGACAAAGAGAGCGAAGATTGGGACGAGCTGCCCAGCGCTCATTTTTTCTTTCGCTACATTCTTAATTCCCTGGCCGATCTCCACTGGTCAGAGATCAAGGGATATGCTGAGGCGGAGTACAGACGTTTCAGGGAGACCTTCGGCTTTACCCGTCCGGCCATGGACAGGATGGAATATTTTCTGCTTCCCTGCAGGCCGGGCGAGGTGACATGGGACAAACGGTTTGACATAGGACTGGATCCGGTAAGAAACAAACTGTATGCGGTCTATAATCTGTTCCAAAGAAGCCTGGACTCTCCCGGAGTGGGTTTTCTTCTCTTCTACCGTTTATGGGGCTATGCGCCTCCCATGTTGGCAGAAGGGGTCGGAGGGTACTTCTCTTTGTCGCATCACTTCACCAAGAAGATAATCGCGTCGAAAAGGCGGGTTCCACTCAGGCAGCTCGTCGCTACCGCAGACTATCGGAAGCTGTCGACCGACGTGGCTTTCTGGGAGTCCTGCTCGTTCGTACGATTCCTGATCAGCGCATACACCCAGGAGAAATTCAGGACACTATACCAAAAGGCTACCGATCTTACCCTGGAGACGAGCATAAGGGAAGTCTACGGGAAGGATCTGGAGAGTCTGGAGACGGAGTGGCTCTCCTTTCTTGAGGAGTACCGGGACACCATCTCGGATTTCTATTACCTGGCCAACGTGAAGATGAAGAACGTTCGTCTTGATGAGGCCGTCGAACTGTACCGTGACATGCTGGATTTGTATGGCCCGGACGTGGGAATACTGCGCAGTCTGGCCTATGCTTATTACCTTAAAGGAGATTACGATCAGGCGGAGCAATTCTACGAGGAGGTCCTGGCCGGGGATACTCTGAACCTGGAGTACCTCCACATCCTGGGGAACATCAAGCGCATCAAAGGAGAGTTCGACGAAGCGGAACGCTACTATCAAAAGGTTGTCGCGTTGGATTCCACTTACCTGGAGTCGTACTTGAAGCTAGCTCAACTGGAACTGGCCCAGGGGGATCTTTTGTTTGCTGAGGGGCACCTGAAAAGAGCCGAAGAACTCGAACCGGGGACACAAGGCAGGATCGACATTTACTCCGGTCTGGGTCAGGTTTACCAGAAATTGGGGAAAACCGAACAGGCGCAAGAGAGCTTCGAGAATGCGCTGTTTTTCGCCAGACGATTTATCGCCGAGTTTGCCGGCAAGCCCATTCCTTATCTGAGGCTGGGCGAGTCGTTCTTCAACGTCGGAGAAGTTGATTCGGCCATCCATTTCTATCAGATAGCGGAGTTTCTGGAAGAGAGGGCACTTTATCGGGGCAGGGTACTTCTGGCTCTCGGAAAGGCATATATGGAAAAGGATGACTTGTCCCGAGCCGAGCTGTACCTGCAGGAGGTGTTGAGCCTTCCCACCGGATACGAGGAGAAGAAGGAGGCGGAGAGGCTTCTGAAGTCCATGTGATCGAGCTTTAAGAGCAGTTTCGGGTTTCCCAGCCGGTCGCCCCGCTCTCCATTACACCGATGTCAACTTTGCGGTAAGGACACAAAAATCTACAGCCTATGTTCAACTTCCTTAACCCCATCATCTTGCTTGCTGCCGGAGCTGCCATCCTGCTGCCCCTGTTGATTCATATATTCAATCGGCAGAAGGTAAGAACCATAACCTTCAGCTCCCTTCTGTTCCTCAGGTCGCTGGAGAAGACCAGGATGAGAAGGGTCAAGATCATGGAGTATCTTCTGCTTATCATCCGCACGCTGATCATCCTGCTGGTGGTGGCCGCTTTCGCCCGTCCGGCGATCAGAGGAGGCTTCGCCACAAAGGTGGGGGCTCATGCCAAGACCTCCGTGGTGCTGCTTGTGGACAATTCCTACAGCATGGGCTACGATACCAAAGACGGCCCCATCTTCGAGCTGGCCACAAAAAGGGCAGTCAAGATAATCGAGCAGCTTAAGGATGGGGACGAGGCCAGTCTGGTATTGTTTGCATCCGAGCCCCGGATGGTGACTTCCCAGCCGACTTACGATTTCAGGAGCCTGCTTGAGTACCTAAACCAGGAGGCCTCCCTTTCGGCTGAAATAACCGACGTAGGCCGGGCACTCAGGCTGGCCTACGAGATTCTTGCAGGCTCGAAAAATCTCAATCAGGAGATCTACCTGACAACGGACATGGACAGGTCAGGATGGACCGGGGTGTCACCCGGCTCTGTCTTTGAGGTTGGCGATAAGGTCAAGCTATACCTGGTCGACGTATCACCGGCTGCAAAGCAGAATGTCTTCATAGAGGAGATAGATTTCGGCAATCAATTGATCGAACAAGGCCTGCCTTTTCAGATTACCGCCCGGATCGCCAATCACGGCTCTCAGCCGGCGAGAAGCCTCCTGGTGGGATTGTATCTCGATGGAAAGAGGGTGAGTCAGACGGACGTCGATATCGAAAGGGACGGAAAGGCCGCGGTGAGATTCGCGCCGACAGTTGAGCAGGCGGGAATTCACTCCGGTTTCCTGGAGTTGACCGACGACGATCTGATGTTGGACAATCGCAGGTTCTTCGCCTTCAGAATCCCGGAGAAGGTCAATGTTCTTCTGATCGGAGAGCATGTGGAGGACACACACCATCTAAATCTGAGCCTAAATCCGCTCGAAAGAAGCGACGTCAACAAGGTCGTCGACCGGGCCACCAGGGCCTCGCTTTCCGGCGTCGATTTCACCCGATACCCGGTAATCATCCTCTCCAACGTGTCCCGACTGACGGACGTGCAGCTTTCCAATCTGGAGCGCTTCGTCCAGAGGGGTGGAGGGGTCCTTTTCATTCCGGGAGACGACATCGACACCGAGTTCTATTCCGACGAGATTGTCAGGAAGTTCCTGGGCCTCAACATGAGCGGATCTTTCACCGCGACAGAAAGCGTGACAGGCTTCTTCAGCTTTGAGAAGATCGATTTTGAGCATCCCGTCTTTCAGGTATATCGGGACGTGGATAAGGACAAGATCCCCCTGATAAAATTCTCGTCCATCTTTGAGCTGCCGGAGGGCAGCCACCTGAAGACGCTGATCCGTTTCAACCTGGGCAAACCTGCGCTGGTGGAGAGAGGTCTGGGCAAGGGAAAGATCATGCTCATGGCAGCGCCGGTGGACCAGGCTCGCGGCGACCTGGTCATGCATCCGTTCTTCGTGCCCATGATCAACCGCTGCGTGGAGTATCTTGCCTCGGATCTGGCCACGCTGGATGAGGACTTTCTGGTAGGCTCGAACGTGACCCGGGAACTTCCCGCCGATTTGGCCGGAAAGGAGATAGAGCTGGTCGACCCACAGATGAAAAAGACGGCCTTGCAGCCATCATTTCAGACGGACAAACTTGTTCTGAGCATAGATGAAACTCGCCTGCCCGGGACCTACACGGTGCGAGCTTCGGCGTCGGCATCGGCCCAGCCGGAGGTGGTGGATCAATTCGCCGTAAACATCGATCCCGGGGATTCGGATCCCGCTAAGATCGACATCTCTGATGTGGAGAAGAAACTGGAAGGACTTTCCTTCGTCTACGTTAATCCCGAAGATGACATAGAGACCTCCATTCTCCAATCCCGCTACGGCAGGGAGCTGTGGAAGACATTCCTGTGGATCGCCTTCGGACTTCTGGCACTGGAGATGTTTCTGGCAAGAACCCGGAGGAAAGAAGTGGTGGAGGAAGGGCGGTAGGACAAGAACTTCGCTTTCCCGTCGTAGTTTACCGGCAAAAGGTCTTACGCGTCGTCATGCACCCGGAGACCATTATCCACTCTGCGCGTACAGAGCGTATCTATTCCAGCTCCGGGCGACGACAATGCTGTTGACTCGGTTGCCCGGGTGTGTTATCCTAGCGTGGTGTATTTCGTTTTTTTGAGGTTTCCGACGAGGTGAGACCGCATGATGTTGCTCAACTTGAAGAGCGTTACAAAATCGTATGGCACCAACCTGGTTCTGAACGACATCACCTGGCAGATTGAGCAAAGAAGAAAGATCGGCCTTTTGGGATCAAACGGGGCGGGCAAGACCACTCTTTTCCGCATCATGACGGGGGAGCTGCACCCGGACAGGGGCGAAGTGATCAGGAGTAAGCAGCTAAAGATCGGCTTCCTGCGCCAGGAATATCAGTTGGAGGACGATCTCTCCCTGTTTGACGAGATGCTCAAACCTTTCGCACAGCTCCTTGAGCTGCACGAAGATCTGCGCAAACTTGAGCAGGAGATGTCATCTTCAAACGATCCGAGAAAGCTGCTGGAAATCTACGGCAAGCTGCAGCTTGAATACGAGAGCAAGGGCGGTTACAGCTACGAGAATAGGATCGAAACAGTCCTTCAGGGACTGGGGTTCAGTAAGAAGGATTTCAACAAGCCGATCAATATCTTAAGCGGTGGCGAGAAGAATCGGGCTGCCTTGGCATCCGTCCTTTTGTCCGAACCCAATCTGCTGCTGCTGGATGAGCCCACCAATCACCTGGACATCGAAGGGACAGAATGGCTGGAGCAGTATCTTTCGGAATTCGACGGAACCGTGGTCATGGTCTCACACGACCGCTATTTCCTGGACCGGGTCATCCGGGAGGTGACGGAGCTGGAGGATCATGCCATTGCCAGATACGTGGGCAATTTCTCCGCCTATTTGGAGCAGAAAGCCAAAAGGCTGGAGAAGGCCCAGAAGGAATTTGAGGCTCAGCGGGAGCACATACTCCGCACCGAGGATTTCATCCGCAGGAACATCGCCGGACAGAAAACCAAACAGGCGCAGTCCCGCAGAAAGGCCCTGGAGAAGTTGGACAGACTGGAGAAACCCAAGTTGAAGGCTAAGAAGATGAAACTCTCATTTGCCCCTACTCAGCGTACCTCGCGTGCTTTAGTCTGGACCGAGAATCTGGGTAAGAACTTCAACGGGCAGAGCCTTTTTCAGGACGTCGACTTCTCCATCGAGAGATACGACCGAATTGGTTTGATTGGTCCCAACGGGTGCGGGAAGACCACGTTTCTGAAAATCCTCATGGGGAACGAAACTCCCACCTCCGGCGAAGTCAAGATAGGCTCCAAACTGGACGTAGGCTACTATGACCAGGAGCACCAGGGCTTGAACCTGGAGAACTCGGTGCTGGACGAAGTATGGCAGGTCAATCCACGTATGTTGTTGTCTGATCTCCGTAGTTTTCTGGCCAGGTTCCTCTTTCGTGAAGATGACATATTCCGAAAGGTGAACAGCTTTTCCGGCGGAGAGCAAAGCCGGGTGGTTTTGGCGAAGTTGATTCTATCCAAGCCCAATTTTCTGATCCTGGACGAGCCCACCAATCATCTTGACATCGCCTCCAGAGAAGTCCTGGAGAATGCACTGGCGGAATTCGGAGGCACGCTGCTGGTGGTGTCTCACGATCGCTATTTCCTCAACCAGGTGGTGAGCAGAATCTATGCCTTCGAAGATGGCAGCCTCAAAGAGTACCTGGGCAGCTATTCCCACTATGAGGAAAAGAAGAGAGAGCAAAAGGAGAAAGAGAAAAGCCAGCTCGAGAGGGTCAGGCAGGAGCGGAGAAAAAAAGTAGAGGCAAAGAAGCCCAAACGGAAACCCAAGAAGAGAAATCTGTTCCAGATAGAAAAAGAAATCAGTGACGTAGAGCAGAAAATAGAAGAGATAGACTATCTCGTCTCAACCGAGGAGGTCTATACCGACTGGCAGAGGCTTGTGGAATTGAACACGGAGAAAGAGGAGCTGTCCGGAAGATTGAAAGAGCTATACGCTGAATGGGAAGATTCAGCCCAGAGGTAGGTCCGGCTGTCCGTTTGTTGGAGCGCCCGACAAGCTCTGTTCGTCGCGGACACCTTGTCCGTGATGCCGAGGAAGACGCTAAACCGGCGAGGCCTTCGCTGCCACCAAAAGGCTGGGTTCACGCGAAGAAGTTCCGCCGGAAAAAACTCGACCACCAGTACGGCCGCCATATTTCCGAGGTTCCGCGTTCCAGTCTTTTCTGGGAGCCGTCCGATCGCTTCGAAGCTCAGCAGTCAAGGGAAAAGATAAAACAGCGTGAGTTCCTGGTTCAGCAGATTGATGATGATGCGCGCGAGAGCTGATCCAGCACTGAAAAACTCTACAACGATTCCGAGGGCCAGGTGAGGAGATTATGGGTTGCCATTGTGCCGGGGGTTATCCTCCACTTGGCAGTGATGCCTGCGAGTTTAAGAGCCGAGTGGAACTTCGGTATATTTCTCGGCGAGGCTTCGACCCGCCGGGGTGACCTCCATCTTGAGCAGCCTTCAATACAAAGGGACCTTTGGTTCGAAGACATAGAGTACGACGATGCATCCTTTCGCAGCCCCTTGTATTATGGTTTCAGAGCAGCCTACTTTCGTCCAGGCTTCAGCAATGTGGGCTTTGAGTTAGAGTTCATACACGCCAAGATCTATTCGAAGTCCGAACAGATAGTTCGGGTATCCGGGACAAACAATGGGGAGCGTATCGACTCGCTGATCGGGTTCGGCGAAATGGTCCAGGGCTTTTCCATGACTCACGGTCTGAACTTCCTGTTTCTAAACGTAGTCGGCAGATATCCGGTCATCAAGGACAGGGGTACCGGATCAGGCAGGTTTACGGTGTATGGCCGGGTGGGAATCGGCCCCTTGATACCGCACGTTGAAAGCGTGGTTAACCACCAGAAACGGGAGCAGTACGAGTTACACGGCCCGGCCTATCAGCTGGCCGGGGGAGTGGAGATGGGCATCTTAAAAAGCCTGGGGCTGATAGCAGAATACAAGTATACCTTCGTCAGCGTGAAGCGTGCCAGAATCTCCGACGGGCACGCTTCCACCGATCTGAGGACAAATCACTTGACATTTGGGATTTCTTCAAGTCTCTGATTCGCGTTTCAAGGAGCTCCCAGAAGGTCGCGAGAGCGAAATCCGCCAGCGGGCCGGAACTGACAAAAGCAAGCTTGTGGAGCAACTCCCTCCTGACCTGTGATTTGAATGGAGTATAACTGGTTGAGTGCAGACAAGTCAACCCGCGTCCATGCGGGTTGAAAATTACTTGAAGGATTGGCGCCCTACAGTTCGCGGAGCTGAATAGTTCCCAGATCAGTGGTCTCACCTGCCACGACCGGTACGTCCGCGACGGTGGAATCGGCGTAGTTGACATTGTCAGGCACGATCTGGACTGAATATGTCCCCTCCGGCAGGCCCACTAACTTGAAAAAGCCACTGGGATCGGTATGAACCTGGGCCACAGTGTCCGGGTCCTGAAGTGCGAAAGCTTCCGCGGCCGTGGGGTCCACCGTGCCCGAGATGCTGCCCGAGGTTTGTATGGCCACCGCTCGAATAACCGGCTTGAGTTGATATTCCCCGGTGCCTTTCTCTACTATTGACTTCTCGGCGTCGAAGTCCAGCAGCAGCTCGTAAGTCTGGTCTTCCTCGATCCAGAACTGGTGGTTGATCTTCACCCCGCTCTCATATCCGCTTGGGATCTCCAGGTCGTACCGGATGCCGTCCACCACCACGTTGGACCCGTCGGTTATCTTCAGTCTGATCTGAGTGTAGTGAGCGGCTTCCAGCTCACCGTCGGCAAAGAGTGCCATGGCCCCGTTTCGCAGCTCGAGCAGGTCGAATTCCTGGGTGCTGTCGCAAACGACGGTCCAGCCGGATAAAGAGTCTGCGGTTGCTACGTGGACCGATATCTCCGACACCACGATGTTGACGGAATCGAACTCCGTGGGTGCGTCGGTCAGATAGATCTTGATCGCGCCCTCAGCCGGGCTCTTGGTAGTCCTGGAACAGCCACCAAGGATCATGCAGAGGCAAATTGCAGCTATCCCCAACACAACCAATCTCTTCATTTGTGATCACTCCTCGCGGTTAAGCGGTTAAAAGGTTAGATTTCCTCATCATTATTACGT
>CAYFQZ010000020.1:0-9145 GCA_964345305.1 uncultured Ignavibacteria bacterium
CTCAGTGTCTCTGACTTAGCTTTATCCATGCACGGACTGTGCTGCAGAAGGGCAAGCTACAAGTCTTCTCAAGGCCGGCACGGCTTCGGTCCCTCCAATCTCAGCCCCCAGTCTTACCCTTTAGATTCAAAGAATCTCCGGTTTGGAACGGCCATCGGTTCTTCCTGCCGTGTCGAAGGAGACTCTGCCGTCGGTCCGTTTTCAGATCAGGTGGATTATCGACTTGCGACTCGGTCTGAGTTCTCGTGTTCCGTTTCAGAGGGTCTGCAAGTAGGCCGAGAGGTTGGCACCGCTGTTGGAAAGGCCCAGTTTCCTCCTGATGACGTCCCGGTGCTTGTATACGGTCCAGGGTGAAAGGTTAAGCGCCTTGGCGATCTCTTTTGACGTCATTCCGTTCTTTATCAGACGGCAAATCTCTAACTCTCTTCTGGATAGGTTGCGGTGGTCGCTCTTGAGGGTCTCAAGAAAGGGCGATACGATTTCCCTAAGATCTTTCTCCAGGATCTCCAGGATCCTCTTTTGAAAAGGCTGAGACGATTCCCTTAATCTCAAAAGAGTTGGAACCACTGCCTGTTCGACATTCGTGGCGATTTGTCGCTTCAGAGCATTCTTCTCGGAGTCGATCTGACTCAGGATCTCGCGCAGCGCAGTGTTCTTCCTTTCCAACGCCTCTCTCTCGACCTGGAGCAGTTCAGAGCTTTGTCTTATCTTTTCATCAGCCCGTTTGCGTTCGGTAATGTCCCGAAAAGTGCTCAGAACATGTTTCTCTCTGTCGATTAACACCTCGGTTGTTGATATTTCTAGGTCTCGCCTTCTCCCGTCCTTGCGGACAATCTGATACTCATATCTTGCGGGCAGAGGTTCTCCACTTTCTCTCTTTCTTATCCTCTCTCGGATCATTTTGGTGAACCGGGGCGCCACGTGCTCTGTAATGGGGATCCGCCGAAACTCCTCAAGAGTCCTGTAACCGAAGGTGTCCAGAAGAGCCTGATTCGCCGCGACGACGCGATTTCCCTTGGAGATGCCGATGCCCTCAATCGAGTTTTCAAAGAGAGTTCTGTATTTCCCTTCAGATTCCCGCAGGGCCTCGACCGCACGCTGGCGCTCGATGATTCCCGCCAGCACGTTCGCCACGGCGCAGAGGAACTGTGTCTCTCGTTCGTCGCACCTATGTCCCTCCTTGAGGTACAGATTGAGCACCCCCAGTACCTTCTTGTCGGCCCCCACGATAGGTACACAATAGTGGCCGTGGGGTTCAATCCCCTCATACACGTTCTCGTGACAATCATTGACACGATCCGCGAACTCAATCTGCCGTGATCGGGCGGCCCGACCGCAAAGGCATATACCAAATGGCACGCGGGCGCAGATTACCTGCAGAGATGGCGGTAACCCTCTATGAACCTTCAACACGAGTACTTCACGCTCCTCCTCCACTAAGAAGACGCCTCCCTTCGATTCGAGTGCGAGCCAGGGGATGGAGACGATGCGGTCGATTATCCGTCCGAGCATCTCATCGAGAGAAAGAGGCTCCAGTGACAGCTGCAGCAATCTGTTTAGGACTGACTGAATCTGATGAGCCCGTCGGATTTGCGCCTCCGCCGTTTTGCGTTTGGTTACGTCGGTCAGAAAGTACAAGTCTGCTTGTTCGCCCTCCCACTCAACAGTTGCGTGGTGGTTCTCCAACCATTTGACTCTCCCTTGCTTGTCGACGATCCGGAAGCTGTAAGCTTGCGGTTTCCCTTCACCTCGGATCCTTGCGTGATGATGCTCCAGCGTCTTCCTGTCGTCCGGGTGAACTATGTCAACGAAGGGCTTGGAGATTAGTTCCTGCCTTGGCCGGCCGGTCAATTTCACTGCCTTAGGATTGAGATACTTGAGCATTCCATGTTGGATCACCATGATCCCCTGGCTTGTATTCTCCGCCAGCAGGCGATACTTGTCTTCCTCGGCGGCTCTCGAATCCCCAAGGGAGCCGGAAGCGCGGGCAGGTTTACCCCTGAGTGGCCTTCCGCCCGATGCCCTTGAAGAAACTTGCCCGCTCGGTCTTATGTGTCCAGATTCTTTTCTCGGAGATAGCACGCTTGGTTTCCTTTCAGAAACAGGCCTGATAACGACGTGGTGGCATTTGGGTACAATATAGCATACTGATTCTCTGGCGCAACAAAAACCAGTGTCCGGCCGAATCGAGTAATCTTTCTACCTAATTAGTAACTGCTTTTTCCCTGTTGACGTTTGTAGCTTTCGCTCTACCTTAATCACAAAGAAGGGAGGTACTTGCAGGGATAGCTGATCTCACGTTCTGAAGTCCAGCTGCTCTGCAATGCTAGGCTGATAAAAGAGTTGACCTGCGAGGGCTCAGGTCCGCAGGGACACAGCCTCCGGATGCAAGGTGGTTTCTGACACCACGCGCTCCCCGGGCTTCTGTCTTGCTGATGCTTACTTATCTCGGGTAACAGGTTGTGGACTAACCAACTCCTGTCGGCGTACGTCGGTTTCGACACGCAGTCGACATCAGCGCTCAGCCCCAGACAAGGAAGCCAGATGCGGCCGAGAGCCGACCGTCCACGGATAGTGTTGCTAGAAAGGTCGATCCGAAAAGAGATAGTCGACCATCGTTTTCTTGTCATGGGCTTGGAAACCGAAAGGAGCTAGTGATGTCTCCAAGAATCCCTCATGGGCGTCTGAGGTTGCTGCTTCCCCTACTCTGTCTTTTCCTGCTCGCGGGGGTCCTGACGGCGGGTTCGGAGAAGGACCAGATTGGACTGGAACAGCTCGAGGTGTCTTCAAACCTATCAGCTGTATCCGTCACATCTCCGACTCAGGACACGATTCTTTACGACAATAACACCGCCCAGTATCTGGACACGGTCTCGGGTTCCTGGACTGGAGTAAGGTTCACACCAGTTAATAATTTCCAGCTTCAGGCCATCTATTTTGCCATTCTAAACCAGTACAACAACACCACCGATGGCTGCAGCCTGTACGTGGTGGAGGATGACGGTTCCGGTGATCCGGATTGGCCTTCCGGAATCCTGGCCGGTGCATGGGTGCCGCCGACCCTCCCGGACCTGACCTGGATGCAGGTGGACCTCTTGTCACCGGTTAGCTTCTCAGCCAACGAGGATTTTCACATCTTTTACGGACCAGCCCCTGCAGGACCCTATCCCGGGACCGGCTGGTGGAATGTCCTCGATTCCGACGGCAGTGCCACCCAGAGAAGCCGAATCTCATTGGACGACCGTTCAACCTGGCTTACCGTAACAGACGCGGATGCTTTCATAAGAGCAGGAGGGGAGTACGCGAGTGTGCCCTCGGACTTCCACCTTGTGGGGGTCTCCGGCGGCTGGGCACCCTGGACCAGGCTCCTCCGCTTGGAAATCGACTCCACCGGCTTCGGAACTTACTCTATCATGTATCCCGAAGACCGGGATACCGGGATCTACACTCTGCTTGACACCTTCTATCTCGGTGCGGGAGAGCTCGCCGCCATTTACAATTCCGCGACGGAGCACGACTTCTTCGGCCTGGATACCCTTTACCAAGGAAGTGCAGTCGATGGAAGTTTCTGTGATCTGAAATTCACAGCGGGGGGAACGACTCATCGCGTGGTGACCACGAACATGGAAGTCCCTCCCTTCGACAGCCTGGTCCGGGAGATAAACGCGGTGACGCCGGGAGGCCTGGACTTGATTTACAACGAGTTATATCCCGATGGGGGCCCTGAGCCGCCCGAGCCTCCGATTCCTCCAAAAAAGACGGTCGTCTCGCGGATCCTGTGCACCATCTTCGTGGACCTTTACATAGAGTTCTACGGACCGTGTGCCACGCAGGATGTAGCCGACGCCTGGGAGACGAACATTGAGAACGTGTGGAACAATAACGGCAACTACCTTCGTTATGGCTGCTGCCCTTGCGGCTGTGGGTGCGGCTGCCAAGTGATCTTCAACGTCATCACCAACGTGAGGGATGAGGCAGACCCCCCGACCGACAATTACCACCAGATAAATGTCCCCTGCGACAGCTCTGCCAGCGGAGACAGTCTCATATCACACGTTCATTTGCCTCTCCCTCAGCCCAATGGCGCCTCGGGTTCCGGCGACTGGGACAACAATGAGCCAGCCAACACTGCCGCCCATGAGGCAGGCCACCTCATGGGATTGGATGATCATTACACGGTGGTCTCGCAAGACCCGTATATAACCAGGCCAGACTCCGGTCACGAAAACGACATCATGGCCACGCTGAGTGGTGGAGCGCTGCAGTCGGCCATCGACGAGATCGTTGAGGATGCCGGGGTGGACTGCCCCTGGTATTGCTGCCCCTGCGACTGGTTCGTCTTCGTATCGGACCTGGTTGAACCGAACAACCACGACATTTACATTTACGACCTCTTGACCGGCGTTCCCACGAGACTCACGACGGATCCGGGGATTGACAACCATCCGGACACCTGGAGCAACTTGATGGTATGGAGCTCGAACGGCAATTACCTGGGAACCAACCCCGAAGGCGACTTTGAGCTCTATTTGGCGGATATGGCCGACATCCCGGGAAGCATTGAACAGTTGACCTTCAACGACTATCCGGATAGACACCCTCACTTCAATCCTGACGGGTCCAAGATCGTCTTCTCCTCCAAGCGGAAATGCGGCCAGCTTAAGCGGGATCAGTGCAGCATCCCGGTGGACCCTGAATGTGACGATCCGGACACATCCGGGGGACCCTTCGACGGTTCCTTATATGAGGGACTAAACGTCTATGATCGGATAGAAATAGAGATAGTGCAGCTCGATCTGAGAAGTGCATCTCCAATCTGGCCGTCGGATAACGCCACCAATGAGGGTCACGCCTCTTTCTCGCACGATGGCACCCAAATCCTCTTTGCGGCAGATACAGCCGGACACGGGGCCAGCTGGGAGGTTTACGTGATGGACTTCGATCCGACGGACAATTCCATCTCGAATCTGGAGCAGGTGACCGAAGGCCCGGCCCTAGGCCCCAATCCGATCGAGATGTCAGCCGGAGCGCATTTCTCCGAAGACGACAGCAGGATCATCTTCTCATCCACCCGAACCCCCATGGGCAACTCTCAACTTTTCGAGGTGCTGGCAACTGACCGTAACATGCCGGTCACACAAGCCACCCGGCTGACCGATCACTGCGCCAACGATTACGTCCCTGAACCCATGTGCCGTGATCGGATCGCCTTCGTGTCGGACAGAGGGTCCCTAAATAGCGTTTGTGAACCCTGCGGTCCGGACGTGGAGAGTCCTACCTATGATCTCGACCTATTTATGATGAACAGCGATGGCTCAGGGCAGACCAATCTGACTGATAACGATGATGCGGACGAAACCTTGCTGCTCGGGGACGAGGTCTCTTGGTTCTGCGGGATTAAGCCGAACCTCTCACCCTGCACCTACTATCCAAAGATCTGGGAGATGTGCTGGATTAACACGGTCTACTTGATGGCCGTAGATCCGACCTATCTTCCCGATTTTCCCAATCGCGAGCTTTATCCGGTGTACTGGCATGAACTGAACAACTACATGATGCTGGAGAATCCAGAGTACTGGATGTACATCTTAGAGCACATGGGAGACGAGGCATTCTGCCACGAGTGGGTGGTTATCCCCTCTCTCTCCACGGCCGTGCCGGACAGCACCTTCACCATGGAATGCTACCCCGATCTGAATCATACTAGTCCTGGGGGTCCCCCGGCCTACTATAACATTGACGTCGGTTCGGTTTCCGGCTACTCCCTGAATGTGAATCTGCAGCTGGGAGGCGTTGTTCCTCCGGCTGCGATTTTAGCATCATTTGCTCCGAATGACCTTGCGCCGCCCTACACCTCCGACGTAGCTGTTTTGGCTGACATCAGTGTTGCTCCCGGTACCTACATTTTGACCTTTCAGGGGACTGGGGACGATGGACAGACGAATGAATGCCAGGTGATCCTGGTGGTTCTGCCCGAGGGTGTCTGTGGAGATGTGACTGCAGACCGCATAATCGACCTGGGTGACGTAGTCTATGTGCTCGGCTACCTGTACAAAGGAGGACCTCCGCCGGAGCCGGCGTGCCTGGGAGACGTCAATTGTGATGGCATCGTAGACCTCGGAGACGTGGTCTACCTTATAACCTACCTGTACAGAGGAGGCCCGCTGCCGTGTCCGGAATGCTGCGGCCACAAGGCTGCAATGCGGACAGGAACAAAGTATGAAACCCAAGGCAGCTTTAAGACTGAAAGAGACCCCCAGAAACCTAGCGGAACTCGTGGGGGTTTGAGCGTTCAAAGGTGATTTGAATGATGTGACATGCGACGGAGGTGAATCCACACCTGGTTCTTTGGCGCGAATTGGCCCTCCTCAGCGTTCGGAGGAAACCACAAAGAAGAAACCGGGATGAGATTTTCCCCTTCCTCTCATACTGGCTCAAGATTGAGGCGGTGGCGTGGAGAGAAGGTCAAGCTCTCCACGCTCCCGGTTGGAAAGGAAGAGAGACGGTTTCCGCAATCTGGGGCACCCTGCAGATCGGTCAACGGGTCCATTCTGAGGTCACCAGGACTGGGAGTCGTAGCCTCTCATACCTGACCAGTTATCGCCAGTTTCGGCCAAAGGGGGGCAACACAATCTCTGGAAGGCGGTCGAATCTCTTTTGTGGATGGCCGCAGGTAGTTGATATTGAAGCCACGGGCTTCTCCCGGTCATGTAACCGCTGACCGCAAAATGAGTTAGCTGCGGCCTCCATTGCCAACCAGCCATCATTC
Source organism: uncultured Ignavibacteria bacterium (assembly GCA_964345305.1). GTDB lineage: Bacteria > Zixibacteria > MSB-5A5 > MSB-5A5 > SM1-73 > SM23-73-3. Next base: position 6,770 of record CAYFQZ010000020.1, read on the forward strand.
GGTGGCCCAAGCAGGAGCGACTAGTTTCACTACCTAATTAGCACCTACTTTTTTCCTGTTGACCTGTTCCACAGCTATTGTAGTTTAGGTTAAAAGGTGCAGAGTACTTGAGTTCGCTGCTAACACCGCGGAGCAGAGGCTCGTTGCGTGGTCGCGGTCTAAACCTGAAGAACGAATCGTGCGACCTAAGATTCTTGGTTGGCTGGAAAGAGTTCGGACCGGCGCCCTTGCTCGCGCAGTGTCAAAGGTAGCGGATTACCCTCTTCTCCGAAAGGAGGCTCTATGTAAAATGCCGCGTTTGAACCAGAGAAAGGCGACAGCACAGATTGGCAATTGGCACTTGGGGGCCGTTTAAGTGCAGCCGGCCAACTTTTTCATCTCCCCCGAAGCAAAGTGAAGACTGAAAGGGCCAATTGTCGCCAGGCCTTTTCGCTGACGAATAGACGCCAATTGATGAAGCACGTAACAATCTTGACAGGAGGTTTGCCACCATGAGAAGATTTGCCTGGCTATGCACAGGTCTGGGCATCCTGGTCACTGGTCTGGGGTATAGCGGCATCCATGCTCAGAAAAAGGAGAACCCGACACAGGAGGTCCAAGCGCCAAAGGGTATGAGCGATCCGCTTCCAAGCTCTCTGGATGCCTTATTCCCTCCCAAGGCTGAACAACCCATCTTCCTTTTCAGAAAGTTGGAAATGGGCACCCACTTTTCCGGTATTGTCTCTGATCTTTTGGAGAACGACTTCGGGAATGCCCAAGCGAATTTCGCCAAATTTAAGGCTCAATACGCCGAGATCTCAGAGCTGATACCTGAATGGAAGGGAGATTTTCCGCGGGCCCCAGTAGAGGAACTCGGGGCCGCATTGGCAACCGGCAATCAGGGGAAAGTCATGGCGGCCTACGAGAGAATGGGCGCGGTATGTCATCATTGTCATGTTGCTAATATGCCCGGAGTTCAGCACAAGTACGAATGGCCTGATTTTTATTCGATAAAGATCACGGACCCGTTGACTGAGCAGGAGGTGGGCTTTTCTCGACTGAAGCAGTATCTCCAAACGAACTTTGCGGGGATCATTGTTAACGTAGAGCAAGGGCAGAAGGAGAACGCTCAACGTCAGCTTCAAGGTTTCAATGCAAGGTTCCAGGCGCTGAAGGAGATCTGCTGGACTTGTCATCAAGCCGAGCCCAAGTACTATGTTGATGACAGTGTGCAGGCTCTGGTAGACTACATGGGGCAGGTTCTTGGTGAAGCATCAATTGATTCGAAAAAAATAGAGGTCTTAAGCCAGGGAATTGGAAGCGAGAGTTGTCATAAGTGCCATTTGGTCCATTCCCCTGCTGCTCTTTCTAAGCAGTAGCCGGAGAACTTACAGAAAACTAAAAGAAACTAACATCAATGTGCCTTAGTCCGACAACAGGATAACCTCGGGCATGTTCAGGCTTGTGCTCTTCGGCCCAGCCATAAGGCTTTCTTCGAGAGGGCTCTCTTCTGGCTGGCAATGTGCGGATACATCGACTACGAAAAGCACCGAATCTGGCGGGCAGGATGCCTGCCCTGCGAGTCAAGGAGAGGAGCGAAAGAACTTGTTGTCGAAAGATCCCGGCAGATCGGAACAAACTCCGAACCCGTCCGAGGGAGACTGTTGGCAATCTATAGGCCGCATCCCGTAAACGGCGGGACGCACCGCGTCTAATTTAGAAATAGAAGGTTGGGTTAGCCAGCTACCCGGCAATCCGTCGCATTCCCGGCCGCTGGTTAATTTGGGTAGGGAGAGGGTGACGAAGAATGCACAAACAGCCCCGTGCATGTCACCCTCCCCTGTCCCCTCCCGTAAAGGCAGGCCAGTACTGGCATGCCAACGCAAGTAAAAAACAAGGCAAAGCACGGCCAAGGTAGCAAGAGTAAATCGTTTGGTGGGGATCAGATGTGGATGGCGAAGGATCACAGGGACCGCAGATAAGTCTGGAGATTAGTACCATCCTTTACTAGTCCCAGTTTCTTCCTTATCAAGTCACGGTACTTGTAGACCGTCAGGAGGGACAGATTCAAGGCTTCCGCTATCTCCTTCGAAGTCATTCCATTCTTAATGAGACGACAGACCTCCAGTTCTCTTGGAGACAGCTTAATTTGGTCTTTCTTGAGGGTATCGAGAAAAGGCGATGCGATTTCCCTGAGATCCTTTTCCAGCATCTCGAAAATCGGCTTTTGAAATGGCTTGGAGGATTGTTTCAGTCGGACCAGGGTAGGGATAATAGCCTGTTCCACGTTGGTGACAAGCTGCCGCTTTAGAGCATCCTTCGCCGAATCGATCCGATCCATGATTTCGCCCAGGGCTATGTTCTTTCTTTCCAGGGCCTCTCGCTCAATCTTGAGCT
>CAYFQZ010000021.1:0-2654 GCA_964345305.1 uncultured Ignavibacteria bacterium
CCTCCGGAGACGGGCAAGTTCATAGCCTTGCTTGCTGCAAGTGCACCAAAAGGAACGTACCTGGAGATCGGTACAAGCGGCGGCTATTCCACGCTCTGGCTGGCGCTGGCGTGTAAGGAACTGGGGCGGAAATTGATCACCTTTGAAATCCTGGAAGAAAAGGTAGAGCTGGCCAGGGAGACCTTCAAGAAAGCGGGGGTCCAAGACGTCATAAAGCTTGTCAAAGGGGACGCCAGAGATCACCTGCACAAGTATAGGAACGTATCATTCTGTTTTCTGGATACGGAGAAAGATCAATATCTTGACTGCTACGAGAAGGTGATTCCCAACATGGTGCCGGGAGGATTGTTGATCGCCGACAACGTCATAAGCCATAAGGAGCAGCTGAAGAGTATGGTTGACCGAGCGCTCAACGATCAGCGGGTGGACGCCCTGGTCGTGCCGATCGAGAGAGGCGAGCTGGTTTGCAGAAAGATCTGATCAAGCGCAGTACAGGAGCCCCAAACTAATGTGAGAGGCGGAACGGTGGAGAAGGCAAGAGAGAACGTTCAATCCTGGCAGGGTAAGCAGATAAGAGTTGAGATACCCTTCTCCAGAGCGGGTGTGTCTCAGCATATCTGGATGGAATCCGAAGATGAATCCATCCTTGTCGATGTCGGGGATGGCATACTGAGGGACGTTCTTCAGAATCGTTTCGATCTAAACAAAATAAGGGGAGTGGTTTTCACTCACGGTCACTTCGATCATATGGGAGGTTTGCACTCCCTTCTTGGTTACCTGCGCATGATCGGAAGAAAGGAGGTGCTGCCGATTTTCGCCCCAGAAGGATGTACTGAAGTATTCTCCGCCGCGGAGAATTTCATCAAGTGCTACCCAGACACCATACCCTTTGAGATTTCTGCCATAGGAGTCGAGCGAAATGAAGAGTTTCACATTGGGGCTTTTCTGATCAGAGCCTATCCAGTGGTCCACTGCGGCAGCATCGACGGCGCTGGAATACTCGATCCGATTCCCGCTTTAGGCTATCGAATCTCAAGGGGGGGAGAGACCATCGCGATAACCGGTGATACCGGGATCTCATCTCCGTTGAAAGAACTGGTAGAAGGGACAGATCTGGCAATCATAGAGGCCACCTTCCGTAGAAGCTCAGAAGCCAGCAAAGAATCGTTGGAGAAGGTTCATCTCTCTGAGGATCTGGCAAAGGAGATCGGGAAGCTGGCAAAAGAGTTCATTCTGGTTCACAAGGGGAAACGAGAATGAATCGGAAGGCGAGCGTTTTCGAATGGATCGAAGAAGAATTGAAGCCGAGATCGTGCAATTCGGAGGAAATCATATACGACGACATGGATTCCCAGTCGGGCCGCTCTCTGCCTCTGATATATCAGCCGTTCGATGCGAGCCGAAGATCACACTGGCGGGATAGAGGGTCGCTGTTCGACTATCTCTACTCGACAGACGGAAAGAAGCTTTTGGACTTCGGCCCGGGGGATGGATGGCCCTCGTTGATTGTTGCTCCTTTCGTTGACGAGATTCAGGGGGTGGATGGTGCACCTCGCAGAGTTCAGGTCTGCAGGGAGAACGCCAAACGGCTGGGCATCTCCAATGTCAAGTTTGCTCATGTGGCACCGGGAGCGCCCTTGCCCTTCGAGGACGAGAGCTTCGACGGCGCTATGGCGGCGAGCTCTATCGAAGAGACGGAGGATCCCGAGGTGAATCTGCGGGAGCTTTTTCGGGTGCTGCGCGCAGGCGGGCGTCTGCGGATGTCGTATGAGGCCCTCTCCGTGTACAAAGATGGCAGGGAACGAGAAAGTTGGCTTTTTCCTATAGACGATCACACCTGCCGGCTGATCCTCTATGATCGCCACGTGGATGAGGAGAGCGTCACCGAGTATGGGATTACCTTCGCTATGTCTCACCGAGACGTCACGCAGTTATTCTCGGAACAAGACCGTCCCATCTCCTTTGAGATGATCGCCGTTCCCCTTCTGGAAAAGGCTCGCCCCCATATTCAAGATGCTCGAATCTGCAACCTGCCTCACCCATCAGGAAAAACCATGGCATCCTTTCTGAGGAATGTGGGATTCAGAAAGATAATTCCTTCGCACAGCGGAGCGGACTTGGCTGGGCGTCTGTTCGACGAGCTTCCAAAGAAGCAGCGTCCGACCCATCTGGCGGGGGTGGATGCCTTAGTCAAACCGTTGGTGAAGATAGCGGTGGAAATGGCCGCGCCCCTTGAGATGGATCCGATGATTACCGCGGTCAAATAGCTCACGAGGAGACCAAGGATGAGTGAGAAAAACGAGTGGGAGCAGTTTTTCGACGGGCACGCCCCGGAATATATGAAAAACGAGTTCACCAAGAATACCCTGGCTGAGGTTGATTTCATCATCCAGGAGTTAGGTCTCGCTGAAGGCTGCTTTATCCTGGATGTCGGCTGCGGAACCGGAAGGCATGCAGTTGAGCTTGCCCGGCGGGGATATCGCATCACGGGTATCGACATCTCCTCGGGAATGCTGGCCGAGGCGAGAAAGGCTGCGGAGAAGGCAGGGGTCGAGGTGGAATGGGTACAGGCTGATGCCGCGAAATTCAGATCGAGCAAAACCTTCGATGCAACCATCTGCCTGTGTGAAGGAGCGTTCGGACTCTTGGGCTCG
>CAYFQZ010000022.1:0-1860 GCA_964345305.1 uncultured Ignavibacteria bacterium
AGGTCAATGTTGACAGCTTTGGACAAAGCATGAACGAAATCCTCTTGCTCAGCTGAAGTGAACTCGTGAAAATCAATCGAAAGGAACACGTTTACCTGAAGAGTTGCGTCTGGCGAAGGCTGTATTTCGCGACTAGCGTACTGAGAACCCTGATCCTCAGGAAGGAGTGAGGAGGAGGGCAACTCTTGAGAGGTCATACCTGGCGGCACGCCACGGATGCCAGCCATAAGGCGATGGAAAGTATCCTCATCAGCCAGCCCACCGCGAAAATCCACCCAAGTGAGGCGACGGAGAAATCGCGGCAAAGGACGTTGCCGCGGATCAGGAGCATCAGGCAAAAGGACAGGGATAACACGGCGGGACTTGTCTCGGACACGTTCTTCCAGCGCCGAGCGCATCTCCTCATTCTCCCAGGGGCCGATACCGCTGGGGCCAAGAAACACGGCAACCGTCTGGCAAGCACTCAATGCTTCCTCGAGAGCCTCCTGCCAAGGCTCACCAGGGATCAGGTTCCAGATGTCCAGCCAGGGTTGGATGCTCTCTTTGACCAAACGCCGAGCCAGTTCCTCGACGGTGGACTTATCGGCGCTGTTGTGTGAAAGAAATACGTCATAATGAATTGCAGTGCTCATGCTACCCTTCTTCTAAAGCGATTGATTTCAATCTGTGGCATTTGCACTTCATCCGTAGCACTGGAGTCTGGCGAATCGCGGAGTTTGCATCCTCGGATGCAAACGGGGCCACGAAATGCGGCATCTGAGGATGCCTCACTCCGCAAGATATAGTGGCCCCGTAAAAATCACCAGTGTCCAGTATAGCATTCAAGTCTGACCCTCGTCTGGCCCAGGTGCTTCCCTCCTGATGCCGCTCAGCAGCCTACGGAAGGCATCCAGGTCATCAAGATCGTCCTCAAATTTCACCCACGTGAGTCTTCTAAGAAAGCGCGGCAGATCTTCACGCTCCGGCTCCCTTGCGCCAGGGAGAAGCACAGGAATGACGCGGCGCGACTCATCATGAACTCTATCGTCCAACGCGGAGCGCATCTCCTCGTTGGACCAAGGCCCGATCCCGCTTGCGCCAAGAAACACTACGAAAGTCTGGCAGGCGTCCATAGCCTTTTCTTTAGCTTCTTGTTCAGGTTCACCAGGTATGAGATGCCATTTGCTTAGCCAAGGTCGTATTCCCGCCTTAACCAAGCGATGTACTAACGCTTCGACTTCGCTTTCATCATCTTCGTGGTAAGAAAGGAAAACGTCGTAGTCGCTTGGCTTCTTCATCGCTTCTGGACCTGCCAACGGGAGAATGACGCGGAAGGTATTCCGGTACAGGTCGGGTCTCACACTCTCACTGAATACCTTAACATCGCCTCCATGCTTCTCGATGACATGCTTCACCGAAGCAAGCCCCAGTCCCAAATGATCACTTACCAGCCGTCTGGCTTCCTCTCCCCGGTACTTCGGCTCAAACAACAGGCCCTGTTCCCGTTCTTCCTCGGTGATTATCATCCCATAGCTCGTAAAATCGATCGCATAGAGTTCGCTTCCCAAGTTATGCCCACAAATTTCGATTGTGGAATACTGACCAGTATCATCGAGCGAGTAATCGATGGCATTGCGTATCAGGTTCTTAAAGACAATCGTTAAGTGGCTGGGATACAACGGCAACTCTGGAAAGGGTTGCTCGTCCAAGGTATATGGTCCCCTGATCTGTACACTTTTGGCAGTTGCCTCGGCAGTGTAACCATCAATCGCTTCCTGAAGCGACTTCTGGACGTTCTCTACAACCAGTGTCTCATCGAATGGCTCCTCCTCGGGAAACGACAACCGAATGGTATCGACCAGTAAATCAAGTTGATGGGCA
>CAYFQZ010000023.1:0-3351 GCA_964345305.1 uncultured Ignavibacteria bacterium
TAGTAAAGCCTGTCACGAACCCCAGCCCGAAAGTCGTTGTCTCCGTAATAACGGCCAACCACCTTCACGTTACCCTGATCCATGCTGGTGGCTACGTACGGTCCACCCTGGAAGAAAACGTCGTGCACCGTATCCGGCCAGGAGGAGAGGTCATGTATCCACTCCAGAGAGTTGGCATTGACGTACAGTCTCAGCGCACTGGTCTCAACCGTGTCAAAGGTCTCCGGATCAACCGGACACTCATAGTAATCATCTGCCACCACCGCATGAACCGGTAAAGGCGTGGTCTCACCACAGTAGCTTAGATTAATGGTCCCCTGGATAAACTCGCCATCGCAGGCACCACTTCCGTCCACCAGGAAGGTCAAATTGACAAACTCCCTGGGCTGAAGGTCTCCATCATACTGGTTCTGCAGACAACCCGCAGGATCGCTGGTCGGTATGGCAGTGTAATGCAGGGGGAGGTTACCAACGTTCTCCAGTCTCAACTCCAGGGTCCTGCTGCCGCCCGGGGCAACCTTCACCGCAGGTCTCCAGAAGCTGCCAGGATCCTCCTGGGTGTACGCACCCTCACACCTAGCACCAACGTCCCACTGACCAAGATGCAGGTAATACATGGGGTTATCCACCCATATGCTGCCCGGATCCTGACCTCCAATCGCAGAGCCCGGATGCTTGTCGCAAACATACTGGATGTGCAGATCACCGTCATGCATGTTGGCGGCCAGTGACGACCAGTGCTCGCTCACGCAGTTGCCAGCAGTACAATCCGGGGTGCGCGTCTGGGTCAGATTCCATATGTTGCCCCAGGTGAAACCTCCGTCGTTGCTGCCCGTGCCGTAAAGCTCTCCGTTGGTGAAAGCGGCATCCGAGTTGTCCTGCGGAGTGGTGGTGTCAAACTGCGTCCAGATGCAGAACAGGAACACAGAGTCCGGATCCCCTCCCGGATGGTAGATAGGATCCTTGGCCGAGATGCTCATCTTGGCAATGTTGGCATTGTGTGCGCCGGCATCCGTGCCGCCCCAGATGGCGGTCGTTATCAGCCCGGCGCCCGTGGCCTTGCTCCAGTGATAGAGCCTGGATATCCCGGGCTGGAGGAATTCCGGTTCGGGGAATCCTACCGTGCGATAGACCACGTGCAGGCTGTCGTTGTAATCGTAGCAGGCGCTTACATCGTGGTAAGCCCGCTCCTCCTCGGGATACCCGCAGCCGTAGTCCGTAATCTTGAACACCGGAGGAGGATAGGCAGTTCCGTCCACCCAGTCATCACCGTTGGTCATCGACTCGATATAGGCCACGTCAGAAAGGTAAGAACAGGGCTCACCGCTCTCACATGCCGGGGCCAGGTAGGCCACAGCTACCCTCTCGGACACAGGCGAGACTGCCACCACCGGAGTTATGCCACAAGAGGTGTCAAAATGCGCGACCAGGTTGGTCGGATCTGAGTAATTGGTGTTTCTATAAAGCGTGTAGGTCTGGGTGGCTCCGCTGACGTAAGCCTGGCACACCAGGTAGTTGGGATCGCTATCCAAGTAGCATCGCTCGTAAGCCACCATGACCGGCGCGCCGCCTGCGAGATTGCTCTCGGTCATCACCACGTGGATGTAATCCCTGCCTGTTCCAGCGTCGTACTTGACCTCCGCCTTCGGCCACGAGCCATTCTGACCTGATGGCTCATTCAGAATGGAATCCGGAATATCCCAGTGTCGGTTGAACTGCCCGCTGCACATGGCATCTTCCGTGCTCAGCATACTGTTGGTTACCGGATCGCCAATCTGACCTGCGGCACGGTGATAGGCGACCAACGAGGTGCCGTTGCTGAACTGAGTCTGGCAGCTGTATCCGGCATTCCTGGCCGCCCCACCGTGGACGTGCACCTGACCGACGTACTGTCCGGCAGGGTTCTTGCAGTTGGCGTCCACATAACGAGGGAACTGCGCACTGTAAGGACCATCGGTGAACATCCAGGAGAAATGACGATAACCGCCAGGGGTCACCGAAATCATCCGGCCCATGGAGCCGTTCTTCTGGAAGTCATACCAGGTATGCCCGATCTGATCGTGTTGAATCACGTTTGCGTCGGGCATCTGCGGGAGGACGTCGTCGCAGGTCGTCAGCGGGCCCTTGGCGCTATAAGCCGGGTACTTCTGAATGGGGGCCAGGTTCAGATCCTCCTCAGCGCCCGTGAAACGAATATCCTCGGAAATATGCCTTTTCCAGCTGGCATCCGATTTCTTGTCCGCCTTGGCGGCCGCAAAAGCTCCGTCGGCAAAAAGCACCATCAAAGACACGCAGACCATACCGACGATTGCTACCCTCTTTACCATTTCTCTACTCCTTTCGTGCAAATGAATGTCCTTCAAGACTCACAACTCAGGTGAGTCGGAACCCGTGCACAAACATTTCGACATTTTGCGGCTCTGCTGAAGATACTCACCTCCTTTCGGGTTGTGAAGGCGGACAATCTGAAGGTTATGCGCTCAGCCTCGTTTCTCTTACCCTGCAAGTCTCGGCAATGAGGCCGGCTCCGGCTTTAGCGTAGCTCCGCAAGACTCGAGGAAGGAACCACGGCTCGTTCACCCGGATTTCTGCACCCGGCACGAGCGACCACTACCAGAAGAGAATAAGTCAAACAGCCTCTACAGCGCTTCCCCGGACCAACAGAGAGAAGCTAATCCTCCCTGCACTCCAGGTACGAAGCGGAAACGACAATCTTGCTGTCGGGTGAGTTTCCCCCTATCCTTCATTATCATAATACGCTAAGCCGGCCAAAAAGTCAAGAACAAAATTAGAAAAATCACGATCTCCTGGCGGCCCCTTTGTAAAGAAACACGTGTGCACCCCGGCTGGCTCAGGTAGATGGTCCCTCTGAACCTGGATTGAGGACGAATCCAGAGCAGCCACCGCGGATGCCCCGAGTCCGGCCTTGTCTCGGAAAGCAAGCGCACACCTGGGTGAAGCCTCTGCTCTTGGGTCGGAAAAAAGAGTCGGGATGTTGGCAGGTTAGGCTGAAGATGCGGGAAAGTCCCTTGGGAGTAACGGCCCCGTGCGTACTGACCTGTGCCGGTCCGGTCCCTGTCTTCGGCCTCGAGGCCCAATACGGAAATTCTGGAAAGCACCTCTGCCGTCAGTCCACTCCATCCCGCGGTCGGGACACCGAATGAAGCCGTCCACTCGACATTCAACTCCATATAAAGCTATGGGGTAGCCAGGAGGGCTACCCCATAGTCTCACCTTCGTCCCGATAGTCGGGATCTTCGGGCAAACGCAGCTTAGAACGGAATGCCAGGACAGTCAGGCGGCGGGAACTCCTTGAACAGATAATTCAGCAGATAACCCGCATCGCCCAAG
>CAYFQZ010000024.1:0-2109 GCA_964345305.1 uncultured Ignavibacteria bacterium
TCGATCCGCTCCTCCATCTGGTTGATCTTGGTCAGGGTCGCCGCGTTGAAAATCCCGTCCTCATTGAGAACCATGATCGTGATCCCAAACTGCCTGCCGTAACGCTCCTCTGCTCGGTCCCGTGCCTGGATCACGGGGTCGTCTTTGCTGATGAATTCGCGGAAATCGGTCTCTGCCTGGAGCATGGGGATGAACAGGGCAAATCCGACGGTCACCAATAGTACGGCACTGATCGATACGTATGGATGGTCGACAATCCGCTCGAACAACCTGGTCACTGGAAATCTCCTTTTGCGGTCCTATCTGAAGTTGCGCAGGCTGGCTCTACCTGGGCGGCCCGCCGGGCTGCCCAGTCTCCTTACTGACCGCTGCGCTCTCCGCAGGGAAGTGATGAGTTCCCGTCCGGATCTCGCCTTGCCAGTGCTTTTTACCTTTGCCATTCGTGCGCCTCGCTCCAGCTGTGCTTGTCCCAGGAGTTCCCGGTGACGCTCTCTAGCCAGCCTCCACGCAAGATCGTGATTCATCAACATCTCCTCCTCCTTTTCCTTCGGCCTATCGGCCGGACGGCCTTGGGGCCGAGAGAAGTCTTCTGACAATCTCAACTAGCTTTTCTGCCGTGAACCCTTTCAGCAAGACTCCATCAGCGCCATGGGCTTCAGCGAGCTTTTGCTCCAGCACGTCATCAGCCAGCACGAGACACCGAATCTGCGGCGCCTCTGCTCTTATCCGCGGCAAGACGGCTTGAAGCTCGTTTCCGGCTGAACTGAATTCCAGAACGACGAAGTCAGGCTGTTGCTCCAAAATTGCCAGGGGCACTGAACTAGTGTCATTCGCCTGCTCCACACAGCAAATTTCAGGAATTGCCGTGAGCAGGGCCCTCAAACCGTCGCATACCCGCCCCGGCCTGGCCAGGATCAGCCCTCTCAGGCGTTGCCCCATTCCTTGCTCCTTGCTTCGGTCTCTTCGCCGGTTTGCGCTTGCCATTGCTGTAGCGGCATCGTAACATCGTTGAGATTCGGCGACATCGGAGCAATGACCGGGTTCGGCTTAGACAAACGGACGGTTCTCTGGCCGGTCTTTCCGGGGCAAATGCCCCGAGGCCTTGGACATATGTTGTAGGAAGCCTGTACGACAGAGCTATGGCTCGGATCGACACAGCATCCGTGCCTTGCGCGGTATCATTGGCGGGTGCATGGTCGAGCAGCCCGAAGATTATCCGAAGTCCAGCGGAAGATCGGTGCTCAAAATGCGAACCAGCAATGTCCTCGGAGACTGTGGGGAAGCTTCCAACTCTGCCGAGATGCCCACGGAGTAGACCACGTGTCTATTCCACACGCCTCCGGCCCATGAGAGCGTCCTCTATGGTCTTCAGCAGGCACTTGCTGGTAGTGGTGGCGCCGGTTATCGCATCCACGTTTGCATTTTGGGCCGCGAGAACCCTCGGAATAACACCCGCGGCGAACCGCGCATAGAGGCTCTTCCGGGTTGTGGTGATCTTCACATCGGCGATGGCGTGACCAACGACCCTCGTCTCAGCTTCGTAGGTGAAACCGGCACATGTGGCGGTTCCATAGTAAGTTCCGTCCACAAGAGAGGAGAGGTCACTGTCCGCGATCTCCATCCCCCGGTACTTCTGCAGACTCACGGCATTCATCACTAGGAAGACAGCCAGGATAACTGCAAGCGCTCCTGTCGCGCCCAGCACAGCCTTTCGACTCACCGCGAAATGGGGTCTCCTCATCCCCCACGGCTTGAGCACAGAGATGAAGATGAGGGCGACAAAGAGCAGGCCCTCTATCAGGGCGTACAGCTGACTTTTCCTTGTATAGCCAAGGTAATCGTCTTGGGCCCCTGGCACGCTGAGGCCGCCATCGGAGAGGGCCACGTTGCCGCTTATGGCTGGTCCTATCCAGACCCACGTAAACGTAAACAGGAGCAGCACCGTGGCCCACTTGACCGCAATCCAGCGATGTTTGAAGAAACCCCACCTCGTAAACAGGGAAAACGCGAGTCCGGTGACCAGGACCCCGTAAAAGGAGTAATTAACTACATGATTGAACACTTTAAAGATACTTAGATCGATCAGAAACAGATTCTCACCCGGATTGA
>CAYFQZ010000025.1:0-2002 GCA_964345305.1 uncultured Ignavibacteria bacterium
CGCGGCAAAGGCCCTGCTACATATCGGCCTCTGCTACGAAAAATTAGGTCTGAAAGTAGCACGAAACGCTTACCAGAAAGTGATTGACAGCTATCCTGAGCAACAGTGGGAAGTCGCAATTGCTAAAGAGAGAATTGCCGAGCTTTCCAAAGCGTTGGAAAAAGTTGCTCATAAACCAACCTTCAGAAAGATCCACATTCCCAATAGAATTCCATGGGATGCCCAAATGTCCCCTGATGGAAAGAGCATTCTCCTCGTGAACGACAAGAAACTTTGGATTGTACCGAGATCAAGCAGGCTGGGGCCTGGTTACCCGGGAGCGCCGAAACTGCTGAACACTGCAGGGGTGGAGGCTGATTGGTGTGGTTTCACTTGGTCTGCCGATGGCCGGTGGATCGCATTTAACGGCAAAGAAGTCGAAGAAGGATGCCAGCAAATCTACGTTGTCTCTGCCGATGGGGGAAAGCCCAGGCAGGTGTATGAGAATAACCGTGATGTGCGTGTGGTCAATTACCGGATGAGCTTGTCTGCCCACGGAGAGACTCTGGCTTTTACTTCGGTTGATGCGAACGAGCTTCACATCTATTCTCTCCCCGTCAAGGGAGGCTTGCCGAAGAGACTGGTTGAGGCCCGCGCCAGAGAACCCGTCTTCTCTCCCGACGGAACGATGATTGCGTATGTTGAAGATAAAGCCCTGGGCCGGGCAGGAGGCGGGCTATGGGTGGTTCCTGCCGACAGTGGGACTTCCAAACTCGTTGCTGAGGCTGGAAATGCATCGAGTCCTCTCTGGTCCCCCGACGGGACAATGCTCGCTTTTGTCGATTATACCGCGGCTAAACAGATTCACATCGTCCAGCTAACACAAGAGGGCAACCCTGCGGGCGAGAAGATCGTCATCGACTGTCCCGAGGGGATTAACGGAGTGCGCCGTTTGGCAGGATGGACGCCCGACAATCAGATCGGGGCAATACTCGGGGCTGAGATAGAGTTAGCACTTTATACCCAACCAGTACAAGGAGGAAAGGCGACATTCGTTACGCACGCAGGAGGTCCGGGACAACCACGGTGGTCTCCCGATGGAAAGCGAGTATATCACACGAACAAAACTGATGCGACAAGCGGCAATTGGCGGTCACACGCCATTGCGTATGTTTCTGCCGAAGGAGGGGATGTTACAACAGTTCCCCTTCATTCAGAACCCAAAATCAGGTTACAAGGATACGGAACAGGAAATCATATCTCTCCCGATGGCAAGACCATAGTTTTCGCAGGGCATAAAGCAGGGGCGCCTATTCCCGCGACGTATATCTGGACGCTTTCCATTGACGGAGGAACACCAAGGCAGCTGACAGATGCGCCGTTGCCGTTTAGAGACTGGTATCCTTGCTGGTCTCCGGATGGACAGAACATCGCGTTTGTGCGCATGAAAGTTCCTGAGAACTGGGCTGTGACCGGGAAGGGGAACATCTATATCATCTCCGCAGATGGAGGAGAACCCAGACAAATAACATCAGAATCAGACAGAGTCTTTGATGCTGGCCCTGTGCTGTGGTCACCGGATGGAACGCTACTGGCATATTTTTCGAGAGACAAGGACGATGCTGCAGATGGAACTCTCAAGGTCATTCCACCAGATGGTGGAAAACCACAGATTGTGGCGAAAGTGGAGCGAATCTACGCCAATAAAGAAATGGCTTGGTCTCCGGATAGCAGACGCATTGCGTATAATGCGCCTGGTAATAAAATCAAGATCGTTTCACTCAATGATGGAAGTATCGTGGAGATCAAACCGGATCTCAAGGATGTAAATATCCATCATCTCGACTGGTCGCCGGACGGGGAAAGCCTCGTTTTCGCCGGTTATACTGGAGGCGGTCCAGAATTCTGGGTGATGGAGAACTTCCTGCCGAAAGCCAAAGGCAGTGAATAATCTCAGCAACTATAAGGGACGGAACGACACTGCCTGTTCCGTCCCCTTCATTGTATCGGTATTCTTCTGGTG
>CAYFQZ010000026.1:0-8641 GCA_964345305.1 uncultured Ignavibacteria bacterium
GGTTCTTGCCACAATTGCGCGGGCTGGCCCAGGCTGAGTAAGATTGTCGGCGAAACCGAGGTGGGTGGCGTCAGTGCCTCTGCTGAGCATGCCGGAGAGAGCGTCATCGAAGTGACCGGGACACTGGGCGTTGATGTAGCTGGTCTGCAATTGGAGATAGCCTACGATCCGCAGATCGTTACTTCCATTGTCCCTGTGCTCACGGAAAGGACGAATTCTCTGCAGATATTCTCCAGCGCGCGCAATGGGCTGCTCAAGCTGGGGCTTGTGGATCTGGCGGGTGAGAACGTGATCGAGGCGGGAGAAGGACCCTTGCTACGGCTGAGGGTTGCCGGGAATGACATCGCCAGCGTGGACATCACCAAGGCGGTCCTGGTAGACGCAAATGCCAATCCGCTCAGCGTCAGGCTTCTCCCGAAGTCGGAAGACCAAGCCGCAAGGCCAGCAAGCTTTGCCTTGCACCAGAACTATCCTAATCCTTTCAACCCAGAAACTGACATCAGTTACTCGATCCCGGTTGATGGTAGGGTCATGTTAAGTATTTACAATGTAAAGGGTCAGAAGGTGAAGACACTGGCAGAGTCCAATCAAGCTGCAGGGCACTACACCGTTCGCTGGGACGGAACGGACGAGGGCGGCAACAAGGTTGCTTCGGGAGTCTACTTCTACCGGATTCAGGCAGGGGAATTCGAGGACACCAAGAAGATGATCCTGATGAAATAGAACCCGCCATCGGTTGAGAGGGGGGCCTCGGTCGGACAGACCGGGGCTCCCTTGCTTTAACACTGACACACAACTGAGAGCGCTCATGGCCGGAAAACAGACCATACTGGCAGTCACGGAAAAGAGATCGATCTTCGGAATACTCTGTGCCATTCTGATCAAAGACTTTGATGTCTTATGCTCGGACGGTTTCGACCTGAATACAGATTCGACCATTGCGCAGCAAGCAAGATGCGTTGTCGTGGACCTGGGGATATCCCGGGCAAATCCGGTTGTACTCATCGAAGAACTGAGCGCGGCTCGACCATCACTTAGGGTAGTGGGGCTGACAACGGCAAATGGCCAGCACCTAATCCAGCAGGCGAAGAAGGCAGGAGCAAGAGACGTTCTCTTGGTCCCGGACGAGATAGAGCGCCTGCCATCCATGATTCACAACACAGGCTGACCAATGGGGCACACCTTCGGAAAGGAGCTGCTCTCTCACGGATAGAGAGGGCGGCTTTCCGGCCCCGAATCCAGGGAGGGAGATCGTGGTCGACAGGTTTGGACTTGACTCAGGTATGCATTTAGGTATCTTCAATTATAGCGTTCGGGCGGGGGTTGAACCCCCGCCCGAGCAAGGAGAGCCATGATCAAGGTGCTTATCATAGACGACGGGGTCGATATAGTCAACTACTGTCATGAGTTCATCTCGGATGGATTCGAGTATCATCACGTTAGAAGCGGCAAGAGTCTCTCCAGGGACCTAAAGGGTAAGAGCCACAATCTCGTTCTCCTGGACAAGAGCTTCACCAAGATCGACAGATCCGACCTGCTGGGCACGGTGGAAGATGCGGAGAATGAAGGCCTCAGGATTCTCTCGGCTATCAAGAAACTCGATCAAACCATCCCGGTGATCATGGTCACCGCCCACGCGGATTACGACTCGATGTCCAGAGCTCTGCACATTGGAGCTTTCGATTATGTGGAGTGGGATGCGCTGCAGAAGGATTATCTGTTTCTGAAACTGAAGATGCAAAGGGCCATCGAGTGGCAGAAGACAGCTCGCAGCGAACTTATTGGAAAGTATAACAGTTGGGGTCTGATTGGAAAAAGCGAGCCCATGGTCAGGCTGTTCCAAGAGATGGAGGCGGCTCTGACCTCCGATTCCAACCTTTTGCTGCGGGGCGAAACCGGAACCGGCAAGGATTTGACTGCAGAGATCATCCACAAGCACAGCAAGAGATCGAAAGCGCCCTTCGTTTCAATAAACTGCGCCGCCATTCCGCAAACCCTCATGGAAGAGGTACTGTTCGGGCATGAAAAAGGGGCCTTCACGGATGCCAGGGAGAAACGAACGGGTAAGTTCGAGTTGGCCAGCGGCGGGACCATCCTCCTGAATGAAATCGGTGAGTTGCCCGAGAGCCTTCAGGCAAAGCTGCTGAAGGTGATCGAAGACAAGAAAGTGGAGCCCATAGGGGCGTCCGGGTCCGTAGCCGTGGATGTCCGCATAATCTCAGCCACGAACCGGGACATAGAAGAGATGATAGGCAAGGGCGACTTTCGTGCGGATTTGTATTATCGGCTGAAAGTGCTGGAGATCGAGCCACCTCGGCTGCGTGATAGAACCGAAGACCTGCCCCGCCTGATCGATCATTTCATAGAACGGAAGTCGGAGTCTGAGAACAAGGAAATCGCGGGAATAACTCGTGAGGCGGCAGCTTACTTGCGGCAGAAACAATGGGATGGTAACGTTCGACAACTGGAAAACGTGATCGAAGCGGCGGTCAAGAAGGCTGACAGGCTGATCACGTTGAAGGACCTGGCTGAATCACGTAGCGCTGCCGAAAGATCGTCCGTCTCTGGCTATTCCAGGTGCGGCAAGGAGGCACCTGCGGAGAATTGTCCGGTTTTCGAAGGCGCAGATATGGAGCAGATCGAAAAGGTGGCGATCATCAACGCGCTCAGGTCGAGCCAGGGTCTGGTTGAGCCGGCAAGCAGAGCTTTGGGGGTCTCCAAGGCCACGGTTTACAATAAGATCAACCAGTACGGGCTTTCCCATCTGGTCAAAGGCTACGCAGATCGCGGCAAATGAGCTTAAGGATTGGAAGTCGACGGCCAGATGATTCTGCGGCTGCTCAGACCTCCCAGTTGTGCGCAGATAATTCCTCACCCAATCCCACCGCCTGGAGGAATTTCCTCACCGGAAGAGAAAGATACTTGCGCCTCTTCAGAACCACCCCGTAACCCAGCTTGCCGAAATGCTCAGTTACCGGAATGTAGGAAAGCGCAGGGTCTTCGGTAGCTTCCGTCACCAGCCCTGAAACCACGGAAATGCCCTCTTCGATCTTGACATATTCCAGAATCACCATTGCGCCGCCAGTCTCGATTTCAAAGTTGTAAGCCAGGTTGTGCTCCTTAAAGACGCTTTCCACTCTCTTGCGAATGGAATTATCCCGCTCATACAGGATCAGAGGCTCCCGGGCGATCTCCTGAAGGGAGACGGTAAGACGTCCGGCCAGTCGGTGATTGGCAGGCACGCAGAGAAACATATCGTAGGACCACACCTCGAAGAAGTGTAAATCCTCGAAATCGTTCCAGGAGGAGGTGATGCCGAAGTCCACGTCTCCCGCGGAGACCATGTGTAAGATTTCCACGTCCAGAGGCTTGTTAAGGATTACCAGGCGGATCTCCGGATTGCTCTTCTTAAAGCCCTGGACGATCTGAGGCAGCTTGTATTGCATGATTCCTCGGTAGGCTCCGATGGTAACGGTGCCCTCCGGAGACCCGGCCAATTCAGCGAAGTGCGTTTCAATGTTGTCCACGGTCTGGAGGATTATGTCAACGTAGGCCATCAATACCCTGCCGGCGGGGGTCAAACGGATACCTCGCCCCTCTCTCTCGTAGAGCTTGACCCGCAGTTCCTCCTCCAATGCCTTAACCTGATGACTGACAGCCGATTGCCCCACACTCAGGACTTTCCCCGCCTTAGAAAAGCTACCGTGTATGCCAGCCCAGTAGAATCCGCGTAAAGTCTGTAGTTCCATATTTACTCCTCGACGCTAAGGTATTCAGACAAAAACCGTCATGTTTAACCTGTAAATGGGTATGTGGATATATGAATTCTAACAGCTTCATATGAATCATTATACTCCCTTCTCACAAAATAGTATTTTGATTCATGTTTGTCAACCGATATTTTATATTAGAGACAAGGAACGGGAAACGTTGAGTTTACCGCAATAAGAGGGAGGTCAGGCCGTTCCCAAACCCAGCTTCGGCTAGGTTCCGGGTGGCGAGCAATTGCCGAACTGACTCAAACCGCAAAGCGAAAGGAGCCGAAAATGTTCCAGCCGATCATGTTCACATTGAGGGCCTCAGTGGTGCCCTTTCAGTTGCTTCGTCCCCTTCCCAGCATCTTTGCCAGTGTTCAGGGAGTGGCTGGCGAGAATGCCTGTCCGGAAATGCCCGGGCCGGTCAGGAAGGAGTTCGATTCCCATTTAAACTGTATGTCGGAGATGACAAAGATCCTCGCGGAGATGAAGGCTCTTCCCGAGGCGGAACAGGACCGACTGTCGCAAATGATAGCTGAATTGCACGAGGCCAAAACCGAGCATCTGTGTGAGAAGACCAGCTTGTTCAATCGCGAACTGGAAAGCGTCTGCGAGAAGCAGAGAACCGCGATAAGAGAAGAGTGCAAAGCTCACCCCTTCGCCTTCCGCGTGGCCTACCGCAATACCGTTAGGGTCAAGGAGCTTTGCCTGATATATCAGGATGAGGTGAGCGACAGGGTGGCCAGCCTTCAGGAGGTCCTGAGCCAGCGCTGCTACTATGATGTCGAAACCAGATCGGAGGAATCCATCAAGTCGGAGCCGGTGAAATCGGATTTCGTGATCTACACTCCCTCTCAGCCGGCCGGCGAGGTCTATTTCGACGGGATGCCCAAGGCCGGCATTCCGCTTCTGCTGATGATCGATCTGGGCAAGAAGATAGAGGATTGCTCCATAGCAGATCTGAGGAGGGTATTCCGGCACCAGCAGAACAACATAGATGTGCTGTACTCTCCGTTCCCTCCCATCCGTCTTTTCCAGAAGATCGATATCGCGTACATTCAGAATCTGTACAAGATGGGCGGCGTTTCCAAAGGATAGGTATCACAGGGTTGGGCCGATAGAATTCCGGGGGAGGACTGAAGGTCCTCCCTCTTTTTATGCACATTTTTCGGCTCCGGGTGCCTTAAGTGTCTCGCCAGACCGGAATCGACGTATCGACGGCGAGCACGACATATCGGTAACGACGTTTATCCTCTTCGCAACTTCCCACATTACAAGATACTAAGTCATCCCTCGAAGGTTACTTCCAGAGGCCGCCGATGCCGAGACGCCTTGAGG
The DNA here is from genome assembly GCA_964345305.1 of uncultured Ignavibacteria bacterium. Taxonomy (GTDB): domain Bacteria; phylum Zixibacteria; class MSB-5A5; order MSB-5A5; family SM1-73; genus SM23-73-3. The sequence goes on from CAYFQZ010000026.1 coordinate 5,094, forward strand.
TGAATAATCGCATAAAAAACTTCTTGACAAGGCTTGAGCCACTGGCTTTATTGCCTCAGAGTAAATCCGAAGTTATAAGAGTAGCGCGCGCCGAAGATGTACTTGGCGGGTCCCGGGGGAATGACAGGCTCAGGCCGAGTTTCATGTAAAAGGAATAGGAATCTATCTATCTAAGCCCAGCCGGAAATGACCCGCGTTCTATGATATAATGAAACCCTCGCGCTTCAACATCTTCGTCCCTTTGGACGGAGGTAAGATGCTGGCATTCAACAGCGCCAGTACTGCCCTGGCCGAGATCTCTCCAGACAAGTACCGAGCCATACAAGAAATTCTATCCTCGCCAGGCCAGCTGGACTCAGACGAGAAGAGAGACCTGGCCGGGCAGCTTGCTGCCGGTAAGTTTCTCATTCCTGACCATGACGATGAAATGGCCGAGCTTAAGGTGTCGAACCGTGCCCAGAGATTCGGAAAGGACACATTCCTCTTGACCATCGCCCCGACCCTGAGGTGCAATTTCAAGTGTGGTTATTGCTACGAGAGCCAACAGCCAAGCACCATGAATGAGGAGACGGAGAAGGCTCTGCTTGCTTTCGGTGAGAGACATCTGAAGAGATCGCAAAGGCTGATGATCACCTGGTTCGGAGGAGAACCCACGCTTTGTCTGCCTATCATCGAAAGACTGCAGGCAGGCTTTCGGGACTTGAGCTCAAAGCATGGCGTTGCCGTCTACCCTGCCGGGATCGTGACCAACGGGTATCTTCTGGACGCAAAGACGTCTCAGAAGCTAAAGGACCTCGGAGTGAGACAGGCCCAGGTCACCCTGGATGGCCCCAGACAGGTCCACGATTCGCGCAGAAAGCTACATTCGGGGAAGGACACGTTCCAGAGAATAATAGGCAACCTGAAGGAATCTGCCGGGAATCTCTCCATACTGGTTCGGATCAATCTGGACCGAAGAAACGCTGAGCACGGTTATGAGGTGGTGGAGATTCTGGAAAGAGAGGGACTTCTATCGTCGGTAAACGTCTATTTCGCCCAGGTTACGGCCACGGACGGCGTGTGCGCGGATGTGAGGGACAGGTGTCTGTCCGGCCGGGAATTCTCCGCGACCGTGGTGGAATTGTACAAGAAGCTCCTGGCAGATGATTTCGATAAGATTGCCTACCCTCAATCCAGCTCAGGCGGCTACTGCACTGCCGATTCGGACAGTTCGTTCGTGATATCTCCGGATGGGCATCTTTTCAAATGCTGGGAGGAGGTCTCCTCGGACAGAAGCAAGTCGGTGGGAGATGTCTTCAGCTCCGAGTTAGAACCCTTCCAGAGAAGAAATCTAAACAGGTTTCTTTCCTGGGATCCCTTCGAAAAAGAGGGATGCATAGACTGCAATATCCTTCCCATATGCAAGGGCGGCTGTCCCAACGCGGGAATGAGACACGAAACAGAAGAAAGAGGAGTTTGTTCCTCCTGGAAATACAATCTGAAGGAGATGCTGTATCTGAAGTATCTCGCTGAGGAAAAGCAAAGAGAGGGGGTGCCGCCACGAAGTAGTTAGTCCTGCCTCCGGAGCAGCCGGGTAAGCCCAAGCCTTGCACCTCGCATTGTGACCGGTTCTTCTCCATTATTCCTGTGTGCCCGCTGGATTACTTCTAGCCCTCCACTTGGCCAGGTTTGGAACAGGAGGCAGCAGGTTTTTGAATCAACGCTTGAGTGCGTCGGCCCGGTATAGCACTTTATCGTTCTTGCCACGCCGGTCGTCCTGAGTTTAAACATGACCGGTTGAAGCAAAGGAGGTGAGAAGATGAGATACATAGTGAAAGCCAAAGAAAAGTTCACCATACACGGTTGTCCATTTTACCCGATTATTCCCGCCGAGCCGCCGGAGCCGCCCGAGCCCCCACCGATTCCTTGCCCTCCGTTGTTCTAGGTCGGGAATAACGAGCATCGGCTTAAGGCTGACGCACTCGAGCATGCCAGATACAGGATCTGGAAGATGAACAGAAGGAAGGACAAACCAGAAGTGATAGGCTGGGGCATAACCAGCAACTGCAATCTTTCCTGCCCGCACTGTTACGTTGCATCCACCCGGCGTCAAAAGCATGAGCTCGGCACCCAAGAGTGCCTCAGGCTGGTTGATTCCATGGCAAACCTGGGCGTACAGACCATAGGCTGGACCGGGGGCGAGCCATTGTTGCGGCAGGATCTGGAGGAAATCGTCTCATATGCCAAGTCCAGAGGAAGCATCCGCTCCGGGATAACCACCAACGGAATACCTTTGACGGAGAAGAGGGCCCGAAGCTTGAAGAGGGCCGGAGTGACCTTCATTCAGATAAGCCTGGACGGTTCCACACCCGAAAGAAATGCCCGCATGCGGAAGGCCACCGAAGAGGATTTTCACAGGATAATCGCGGCTATGAGGATATGCCGAAGGCTGGGATTCAAGCTCAGTCTGGCCATGGTTCTGGGAGCGGAGAATCTGGATGACGGTCCTGATTTTGTCAGTCTTGCTCAGAGGGAAGGCGTTCCTTTGCTGAGATTGTGCGGGTTTGTGCCCTTTGGCAGAGGGAAGAATCGAGAGATAATAGATAGATTATGCTTTGACCAAGATAATCTGCCCGGTCTGAAGTCCTTTTTCCAGAAGGCCCTGAAGCTCTCGGACCCTATGGTGATACCCGATCCCGGATTCGGTCCCTTGCCGCCGGACTACCTTTTTCATCCCTGCGTTTCCGGTCGCAAGACCTTCTATCTTACGTCCACTGGTGACGTTTACCCCTGCACTACCCTCTTGAGCAGCGAATTCCTGGTGGGCAATGTGAGAGAAAGGTCGCTGGAGGAACTGTGGGAAGACGACAAGATGACCCTGGTCTCAAGCATCCCCAACCAGAAGATCAAAGGTTACTGCTCAGAATGCAGACAGCTTCCTCAATGTCACGGCGGATGCAGAGGCATCACCTTCGGCCATACCGGCGATCTTCTCGCATCTTTTCCCTTTTGTTTGAAAAGAGTGAAGGAAAGAGAATTTGCTGAGAGGGAGCCGAAACATCCGATTGCATCCGGAGAGCGGGTCTCCGACGCAGAAAAAGATTAGGGGCGAGGTGGTTCCACCCGGCAGCGCAAGACAGAATGTCAGACCAAAACCCAACTTAGGTCAGGTTCCGGTAAGATTAATTTCGATTTTAGCTCGCCGTGAATTAGCTTTTCAACTTCTTGACCAATGTCGCCACCCGTCTCCCCAACTTCGCCGCATTGCCGGCAGTCTGTCTATCAGGCGCCCCGACACATGAGACGCCGTAGTGACCGGTGGCATTCAGAGGATCCCCAACGATGATCATGCCATAAATCAGCATGGCCTGAAAGATGGAGAAGATTGTGGTTTCCTTTCCACCGGACGGATCTGCGGAGGTGGCAAAGGCTGCTCCCACTTTATCTTCCATCTCGCCGCGTATGCCGACAAACTTGTCCAAAACCTCTTTCACCGGATAGGCCATGGTTCCAAAGTACACGGGAGAGCCGGCTATGATTCCATCCGATTCGACGAAATCGTCCTTTGT
>CAYFQZ010000027.1:0-8077 GCA_964345305.1 uncultured Ignavibacteria bacterium
CGAGGATCTCCCCGGACGCAGTGACCTCGGGCCGGTCATGCGGCTTGTGAATCAGCACCGCGCCGCTCACGCCGATGCGCGACACCGTGCCTTGAGCCAGCACGTACGATTTGCTGACGTCTATGAATTGATACTTAACCGACGAGCTGCCGCAGTTTAGAACCAGTATCTTCATCTAGCTTCTTACTTGCCTCCCAATCCAGCTTTAGCCGTCTGGCTGTCGTCGCCGGAGACTGCATTTCTTCTTCTCTACCTGGGAAACAGATCGGCTTCGCCCAGCTTGTTCCCCTCTTCGTCATATCTGAAAAAGCCCTGCCCCGTCTTCTTGCCCAGATGTCCGGCCCGCACCAGCTTTCTCAAAAGCGGGCAGGGATTGTACTTGTGGTCCGAAAGCTCGTGCAGGAGATTTTCCATCCACTTCATCACCTCGTCCAATCCCATCATGTCTGCCAAAGCCAGCGGGCCTATGTTCAATCCATAGCCCAGCTTTATGGCCGTGTCGATGTCTTCGGCCGTGGCGATCCCCTCCATCAGCACGTGCATGGCTTCGTTCAAAAGAGGAACGATGATTCGCGTCGTCACGTAACCAGGATATTCATAGACAGTGACCACGGTCTTGTCCAGATGCTGCTCTATGAATTCCTTTATGATGCTCAAAGTCTCCGGAGAGGTCTTGAGGCCCCTGACCACCTCCGCCAGAGGAATCTTGGTCACCGGAGGGAGAAAGTGAAGGCCGACCACCTTGTCCGGTCGTTTGGTGGCCGCGGCGATCTCGGTTATGGAGAGCGTGGAGGTATGGCTGATGAGCACTATCTCCGGACGGGTGATCTCGTCCAGCTTGGCGAAGATACGCTGTTTGGCCTCCAGATCCTCGGGTATGGCTTCCACCACCAGATCGACCTTTGGAGCTTCATCATATCGAGTGGTCCACTTTATCCGGGAGAGGATGGCTTTCTTTTCACTCTCCGTCATTCCCCATTTATGAATGTCGCTGTCCATCTCCTCCGACAGGTGTCTCAGGCTCTCCCTTATTATCTCTTCGCTAAGGTCCACCAGGGTAACCTCGATGCCTGCGCCTGCTAAAAGTCGGGAGATACCTCTTCCCATGACCCCCCCTCCGATTATCATCACCTTCGATATGGGCATAAGATCAACCTTCTTTCAGCTCAGCGGATGTTCCAGGCTTCGGAACAGGCGTTTATTATAACTAAATTTGCCATCTTCGCAACCACTTTTTACCCGCCCTTGTGGACTTTTTCACAAGCGTCACCTGCTTACTCCAGATGCATCAACATTATACGCTTGACCTTGGATTTAAATTGCGTATCATGTGGACAAGATCGAAACCGCCATTAGGCTGGAGGTGTGACATGGCCTTGAAGACAGCTGAGCAGTATAAAGAGAGTTTGCGCAGGATGAGGGCGAACGTTTACAAATTCGGAAAGGTGATAGAGGACGTGACAAGTCATCCGGCCACCAGGTCGACGGTGGAGGGGCATGCCCGGATTTACGCGGCACAGCGTGATCCGAAGTTTCAGGATCTGGTCACAACTTCCTCACACCTGACCGGCGACAAGATATCCAGATACCTTTCCGTGATCGGAAGCGCCGACGACATGGTGGCGAACTGCAGGATGAAAAGGCTCTTTTTCAATCTGACCGGAACCTGCACCGGCGGCAGGTGTGTGGGTTGGAACTGCATAAATGCCATGTGGGCCACCACCTACGACATGGATGAGGATCTGGGAACGAATTATCACGAGAGGCTGAAAAAGTGGCTCGTCGAAGCTCAGACGAATGACATCTGCATCTCCGGAGCTTTGACCGATCCCAAGGGCGACCGCACCAAGACCCCATCCCAGCAGGAAGACCCGGACATGAATCTCCATCTGGTGGAAAAAAGGCCGGACGGTATCGTGGTCAAGGGGGCCAAGGTGATGATCTGCGGAGTGGCTGCCTCGAACCAGATATTTGTACTGCCCGGCTCGGGATACAGAGAGGACGACAAGGATTGGGCAATCAGTTTCGTCATACCGCGTGACGCAGAGGGATTGTACATCGTGGAGACACGTCGGCCGTCTGACACCAGAGAGGAAGAGGAAGGCTTTGACATACCGGTGAAGAAAGGCGGGATCACCCAGGCCTATCTTTTCTTTGAGAACGTGTTCGTGCCCAAGGAAAGGGTTTTCATGGCCGGAGAGTACAAATACAGCCTGAGCGCGGTGCTGAACTTCATCATGCCTTACCGGGCAGCCATCGGTGGGTGTGTCGCAGGGCAAGGAGACGTGAAGGTGGGAGGCGCCATACTGGTGGCGAGAGCTAATGGACTTCCTACGAAAATATTTTCAGATAAGCTGACCAGGATGGTGATCAATAACGAGACGACCTTCGGAATGGGAATCGCCGCAGCTACGCTGGGACGAAAGCATCCCTCCGGGGTGTGGCAGCCCGATCCTCTTCTCTCCAATGTCAATAAGGTTCACGTTGCCACCCTGCCCTACGAGACATCGGTGCTTGCGCAGGACATCTCCGGCGGGATCGCCGAGACCGGATGTATGCCTTCGTGGGTCGATTTCGAGGATGAGAAATACGGGCATCTGGTGAAGAAGTACCTGAAGGCCAAATCATCCGCCGAGGCGCGCACCAGGGCGGCCCGACTGGTCGAGTGGTTCACCATCGGTCCGGGAGTTCCAGGCTGCATGCATGGCGGAGGCTCACCGGACGGAGCCAAGCTTGTCATCCGTGCCCAGGCGAAGCTGGATGACAAAGCCGAGTTGGCCAGACAACTGGCAGGAATAGAAGAAGAGGTGCCAGAGCCGGAAAAGGAAAAAAAATGACTCTTCACTGAGTTCGGGTAAGAATACCCGGATGGGCGAAAGGAAAGCAGGGGCGGAGCTTCCCTTCGAATTCCTCAGGGCGGTGAGCCCTTCACCTTCGTTCAGGATAGACAAAGTAGAACCGCAGCTCAACCCTCACATTTCTTGGGCGCTATTTCAGCAGCAGCAACTTTCTAGTCTTAGAGAAAATTCCAACTCCGCCGGAGGCGGGATCTTCGATTTCTATTCGGTAAAAGTAGATTCCTGAAGCAACATCTTCCCCTGAGTCGTTTTTGCCATCCCAGAGCACCGACTTATGACCTGAAGACAAATCCCGTGAAGCTAAAGTCCTTACCTTTCTTCCCAGCAGATCATAAATGCTTAGGCTGACATAACTCGACCTCGCCAGAGTGAATTCTATTTTGGTGGTTTGGTTAAAGGGATTCGGGTGGTTCTGAAGAAGAGCGAATTCAGAGGGCCTTCCTCTGTCTCCGGTCTCGTCCCTCACGGCATTTCCGCATTCTACCTGAGCGCAGGTGGTTTCGTCGCCCATGTATACTCCGCCCTGACCAGAGCATTCTGACTCAGTCAGATCGTCAACGCAAGAGCCGTCAGGATAGCAGCATGCACCTTGAGGTTCGGCGACGCATTCAACGCTAAAGCAGGCGGTTTCGTCGCCCATGTATACGCCGCCTTGACCAGAGCATTCTGACTCAGTCAGATCGTCAACGCAAGAGCCATCAGGATAGCAACAGGCACCTTGAGGCTCAGCGACGCATTCAACGCTAAAGCAGGCGGTTCCATCCCCCATGTATGAGCCACCTTGAGCCTCACATTCGGACCGGGATAGACCATCAGCGCAAGAACCATCGGAATAGCAGCACGCACCGGTTTGGGTTGACCATACCTCTGTGGGAGCAAGACCGGCCATGGCCAACATCACCACAACAGATAAAACGGACATCCACTTACACATTTCACACCTCCGAAACTTGGCGTTAGAGGATTCCCGATGATGCCTGGCAATGGATCTTCAGGAATTTACCTCGCGCTTTTCGTCTCCGAGAGCAGCAACAAGGAAAAACCCTTCGGCTCCGATCAACACGATTCAATTGTAGGATACAACAACGCCGGTCTTTGTCAAGAGATTCCTCGACTCTCCGCCTGTGGTTCCTTTCTCCATCAGTATGGAGAGGGGGACCAGGAGGGTGAGGTGAGATTGGAGAGTTGTTCCTCGCGCGGCGCCAAGGTTGTCGGCCGCGCCTGAGCGGGCGAGTCTACGGTTCGACTATGCCCAGCACCCTGAGGAATTCGAAGGGAAGATTCACCCCTACGTTTTTTCTCTAACAGTTCGGCTCCGGACCTCCCTTGAACAGATAGTTGAGGATGAAGATTGCATCCGTCACGTCGACTATGGAATCGCAGTTGGCGTCTCCCGCTTCGAGGGGGTCTGGTGCCGGGCCTCCTTTGAACAGATAGTTCAGCACATAGATCGCATCCGTCACGTCGATTATGCCGTCACCGTTGGCATCCCCCACGGTATACCCGGGCTCCGTGGCCAGCGTTCTGAACGCATAGATCACACCGTTTGAGCCAAAGGTGATGCAGGTCATGTTCGGCAGGCCATCGCCGGTCAGATCGCCCACCTTGACGTCCATCACGTCGTCGGCACAACCGTAACTCCAGAAAGACTCGCCGGTCAGCCCATTGATCACATACAGAGTCTGATCATCCGATCCCGCCAGCACGTCCATCTGTTTGTCGTTGTCAACGTCGTAAGCCAGAACGCAGTTTATCTCCCCTGCGGTTTGGAAGCTCCACAATTCGTGCCCGTCCACGCCGCTCAATGCATGTACCTGCATATCGGTTGAGTTTCCCGGCACTACCACATCGGGGATTTCGTCCCCGTCCAGATCGCCGTGGGCCATGCTGTGCACATTAGAGGGAATCGGCAGAGGCTGGTTCCAGATGGCAGTATGGGTGGCGCCATTGATCATGATCACCTGCTTGGTTCCGTAGGGAGTGACGGCGGCAGCAACGTCGGGAACGTTATCCCCGTTCACGTCAAGCACCTCCACGTGCTCCACCGCGTCCGGCGCGATATAATCCCACAGCGGACTTCCGTCGGACCCGTCCAGAACCACCACTTTCTCGCCACTGGCGCCGGAGCCCACCGCGACCACCACGTCCAGAGGGCCGGTTCCGTTCATCTGCGCCAACTCCACCTCGCCGACCGAGGCTCCAACCGGGGCATTCCAAAGCTCGGTTCCGCTAACGCCGTTTATGGCATAGACGTGCCCGTCATCCGAGCCTGCGATGACATCAACGTTTCCGTCGCCGTTCAAATCAGCCGATTCCAGGCACTTTCGGTATATCTGATTGGTCGGATCGTTGAATTGCCACATTATTCCGCCGCTGCTGGCATACAGAGCCGTTACCCGGTCATCATCGCCACCGACCGCCACATCGTCCTGCTGGTTGTTGTCGTAGTCTCCGGTCGTCACCGCGTACAGGTTCGCGGTTCCGACCCATGTCCAGAGCTCCCCGCCGGTTTCACCCTCGACGGCAACGGCCAGGTCATCCAACGAGGAGACGCCGACCACGTCATCATAGGTATCGCCGTCTAAGTCGCCCACTGCTAGGGCGTTGCCGTACTCTCCGAAGGGATATTCCCAGAGAAGCGGCGAGTGAACGGTCTTTAAGGCCCACACGCCCTTTCCGGGGTCAGGAGGCGTGCCGCTGTGTTCTGCCCCGCCTCCGGCTGCTACGTCGGTGACCCCGTCGTCGTCAAGATCAGCGCAGCTCGTGCTATTCATGGTTCCGTCTACCACATAGTACCAGGTCTTTGACCCGTCCGTTGCGTTCAGAACCTGGACCCTGTCGCTGGTCGCGGTCACGATGTTTAAGTCGCCATCGCCGGTAACGTCACCGAATGCTATATCTCTGGTGTTTCCGTCCAGCGTATCGGATATCCACATGGGCGTGTCGGATCCACCGTCGAAAGCATAGATCACGTGTGTGCCCAGATAGGTACCGACTATCAAATCGGGATCCGTGTCCTGATCGATGTCGTGGGAACGCAGCAGAATGTCGCCGTTGGTGTGATTGAGGCTGCCCAGGTTGTAGCTCCACTCCAGATCGCCGGTTAGCGCGTTTCTCACGAATACCTCGCCGTGATCGTCAGAATGGATGCCGCCGAAGATGGCCTCCAGATCACCGTCCTGGTCGATATCGTCGATTAGAACGTCCATGACCACGTAGGGTACCGTGAGGCTCCAAATCTCAGATCCGTCGATGCCGTTCAGAACGCCGAGGTAGTTGTCCCAGCCAGCCAGGTATTCGTGAGCAAATCCAACGTCGTCTGTGCCGTCATCGTTTACGTCCCCCGCATCGACGGCGTTGAGCCACAGGCTGCCAATGAGAGTGCTCCAGAGCCCTACTCCGGTCTGACCGTTGATGGCGTGCACGTAATCGTCGAAGCTGCCCACGGCCACATCGGGATACTCGTCCCCGTTGAAATTCCCCACCGTGACCGAATTGTTGGTGGATCCGGTGTAATAGGTCCAGAGCTGGCTTCCGTCCGTACCGTCGATGCCATGCACCCGCCCGTCGGGAGTGTTGCTGGAGTGGTAGGATGCCGCTGCGACAGCATCCATGACCCCGTCGTTGTTCAGGTCACCGATGGTCATGGAGCGGACACCGTCATTCACCAGATAAGTCCAGAGGGTGCCGCCCGTCGGACCGTCGATGCCGTAAACCCTTGAAATCTCACCGTAATAGTTCGAGCTGTATTCCCCGGCTATCACGTCCTGGACGCCGTCTGCGTTGAGATCGGCTGTCTCCACGTGGGCAACATCCAGGCCTGAGTCGAATATCCAGATAGGTTCCGCAGACGTGTCCTGTTTGGCGCCTGCGCTGGCGAAATGGCAATAGGCCGCGACAGCAGAGATCATCAGCAATAGTGCTGCAACCAACGTCACCGGGCTGCAGCGATCAGCCAAACAACGTGTTGATGTCATCTTCGATGACTCCTTCGATTAATGGTTAATGGTTTTAAGAGTGCACAAGGATATGCACCATTCTGAAAGCTCTCTTTCGGACTGTTCAATGGTTGACTGAATGGACTTCATGAGCGCAGCCCCGTAAACTCAAAAGCGCCCCACCTTGATTAATATACCACATTCCTCGTTTTTGTCAATTGGTCAATTCGGATTCTTGACAAACCTACTTTCGGATCAAATCTCCTCGCCGCACGACGCGAGTCGAACCTTTGCGTCGGTCGGTAGTTCCGGCTCTTCTGCGATCAACCAGTCTTGGAGCTCCAGCAACCTGGCTCCGGGCCTCCTTTGAACAGATAGTTCAGCAGGTAGATAGCGTCTCCGATTTCGACCATTCCATCACAATTGGCGTCTCCGGCTTCTAAGGGATCAGGAGGAGGATCACCCTTGAAGAGATAGTTCAACAGGTAGATGGCATCCGCAAGGTCTATCATCCCGTCCCCGTTGGCGTCGCCGCGGATGAAACCGGGCTGGTTCAGCAGAACCGAGACATTATCGGAGCTGAAATTCGCGACTGCCAAGTCCAGGTCACCATCACCATCCAGATCAGCAGAAAACACCGAGTTCGGATAGTCGCCTGCCGCATAGACTGACTGGGGGGCGAAGGTGCCGTCCCCGTGGTTCAGCAGAACCGAGACATCGCCGGAACTCAGATTTGCGACGGCTAAGTCCAGGTTCTCGTCGCCATCGAGATCAGCAGAAAAGACAGAGACGGGATAGTCACTCACCGGATAGACCGAATGGGGGACAAATGTGCCGTCCCCATTGTTCAGCAGAACCGAAACATTGTCGGAATACGAATTCGCCACCGCTAAGTCCGGGTCACTATCCCCATTCAGGTCAGCGGAAAAGACTGACCACGGACGGTCATTGACCGGATATGCCGAATGCAGGGCAAAGCTGCCATCCCCGTTGTTCAGCAAGACCGAAACACTGTCGGAATCGTAATCTGCGACCGCTAGGTCCACATCACCATCACGGTCCAGATCAATGGAAAAGACTGACCTGGGGCCGTCGCCGGCCGCATAGACGGACTGGGGGGCAAAGGTGCCATCACCGTTGTTCAGGAGAACCGAGACATTGTCGGAAACGCCATTTGCAGCTGCCAAGTCCAGGTCCCCATCGCCATCCAGATCAGCGCAAGAGATGGATCTGGGATCGTCACCAACCGCATAGACGAATTGCGGGGCAAAACTGCCATCT
>CAYFQZ010000028.1:0-8332 GCA_964345305.1 uncultured Ignavibacteria bacterium
AAATTCCTGCATGTTCCTGAATTTTGGCCAGATCTTTTCTTATCGCTGGCGGCGAGGTTGTTCGTTGGAGAATGGGCAGCAAAAGCATCATGCAGTCGTAGCTCAGCGCTGAGACGAAGTCGGGCTCCTTGCCGTACCGGTCGGAGTAAAGCTCAAAGAAGTGTCGCCGCTCGGGGGTCCGTTCCTGTTGGAAAGCGCTCGAGACGAAAATCATCCTTCTGTCGATGTTCCGAGCAAACTCCAGCACCTGCTCGTCGCCGCACGCATCCGTTCCAATGATGGTGCCGAAGACGCTGAGGTTGGCGATCCTGGAGAGAATGTCGTAAAGATCCCTCTGATTTGCCCAGACGAATAAACCGTCAGTCCATACCGGGATCTCGTCGAAGAAGGAGGCCTCCTCCTGCAGCGATGGGGAGAATCCTAGAAGTCCGCTCTTGATTCGTCTGATATGAGGCGAGAAATCCTGGGTACCTGAGGGGTAGACCTCAACCGCCAGGACACTGCCGCCCAACCCCTCCACCACCTCTCTGAAAGTGGGCGCCTCCGATTCCGGCTCTGCCGTCTCAGGAACCAACATCACGAACTCCTGGAGACCCTGGTCTTTCGCGGCAGATTCGGCCAAAGCTCTTCCCTTGGTGCGTGGAGTGGGCGAGAGCTGAAACACAAAATCGCTCAGGGCGGCCAGCCCTTTCTTGGAAGCGGTAGGTGTGATCAGGGGAATCCTGCCGTGCTCTGCCTCCATGGCCACCGAGGCCGCAGATTCACTTCGTAAGGGCCCCACTATGCACACCACGCCTTCCTCCTCGATCAGCTCCCTGCACAGGCGGGCGGCTTTAACAAAGTCTCCTTCGGTATCTCTGATCTTTAGCTCGACCTCCCGTCCCTGTATGGGGTAAGATGACAGAGCCAGTTTTACTCCGTTTAGGAGGCTGTTTCCGTAAGGAGAGTAATCCCCGGTAAAGGGAGCCAAAACTCCCACTTTGATCTCCTTGGCAGGCGAGGCGGAGGCTTCCTGAAGAAGGAGATCGACCTCTTGGATATCCTCGCCCTCCGGAAAATTCTCTCGATAGAAGCTGAGGGTTTCAAATGCCCCCGGAAGATCACCACTCTCCAGCTGGCGTTTCCCCCACCAGAGCCAGATCTTGGGAGCCAGTCTGGTGTCCCGGTTCGCCCGGCTCAGCCTACCCAGCTCTTCGTCGGACAGCCACCTTTCCAGGAGAGGTTCCACTGACTTTTTCACCAACGCTCTCACCTTCTCGGTCCCGGCGCGTTCGTAAGCGTGGACGAAGTTCTGCGCGGATTCGAAGGTGGCCCCTTCAAGATAGGCTATGTTCCCCAGGATCAGATAACAGGCCGCTAAGAACCTGCTTCGAGGAAACTGTTGGATGAAGCCCGCAAGTCTTTTGCGGGCAGCAGAGTATTTACGGAGATGATAGTCGCACTTGGCGATCATGAACTGGAAGTAGGAGAATCGGTCTTCGGCGGGGAAGGAACGGGATAGACCGAGAAAAAGCTCTTGGGATTTGAGGTAGTCTCCAGAGGAATATCTTGTCTCTGCCTCCCCTAATCTCCGTTCAAGCTCTTCTGAGTCTGCCGCCTGTGACCGGCCTGCCGACGCGGCCCAGATGAAGGCTGCCGCCAGACAGGCCGTCACCACGAGGATGGTCTGTTTTGCCATATCAGCACATGGGTACTAACCGGTGCATCCTGTTTCCTGCGGGACGGTGAGAGGAGATTCCAGCCTAAAGCCCTGAGGGAACTACAGGGAGTACTTTCCGAAATCCTCAGGGTTTATTCTCTTCAATCTTTCCTTCAGCGCTTCTGGATCGCTCAGATCCGGGGTGGTTTTGTCTCCCCTCTTTAGCTGAAACAGCTCTTCAGCTACGTAGAGAGGCACCCTGGTCTTCAGCGCCAAAGCTATGGAATCTGACGGCCTGGCATCGACCTCCAGCTGGGATCCGTCAATCTGAATGTGGATCTTGGCATAGAAGGTCTGCTCCTTCAGCTCGGTGACCTCCACCCTTTCTACCCTGCCGCCCATACTGCTGATCACCGCTTTCAAGAGATCGTGGGTCAAGGGCCTGCGCGAGCTATAACCGGACAATTCCATGGCTATGGCCAAAGCCTCATAGTGGCCGATCCAGATGGGAAGCAGCCGATCAGAAGAATCTGAGGCGGACAGAATTACCACCGGTGCATTGGTGACCATATCAAGGGCCAGACCGTTCACCTTTGCTTCAACCATGCTCATTTGTGCCTCGATGTTTGATTATTCCAAAGAACGTTATGTCGGCTGTTTTTTTACCACCCAGACCTTAAGTGAAGCCACCACGTCGGATGATATTTTCACCGGTACCGTGTAAACCCCCAGAGCCTTTATAGGACTTTCCAGCGCGATCTTGTGGCGATCGATGTCAAATCCCTTCTCCTTGAGAAGCTCGGCGATGGTTTGCGAGGTAACCGACCCGAAAACCTTATCTTCCTCCCCCACCATGACCTCCGCGGTACAGGAGATTTTCTCCAGCTGATTCTTCAGTCGCTCCTCCTGCCTTATCCTTTTCTGATCCCGGATCTGTTTCTGTTTGGTTACCTCCCCTATGGCTTTGAGATTACCCTTGGTGGCAGGGATGGCGAGATTCCGAGGAAAAAGATAGTTCCGTCCGAATCCGTCTTTCACCTCAATCACGTCCCCGCACTTGCCCAGCTTCTCCACATCGTCCTTTAGGATCACCTTCATAGGTTTTCACTCCTGGTCTTCGTCTTCTTTCCGCTTGGCAAAAAGGTCTTACCCTCCGCTTTCGATCCGTAATGGTCAAATCTCGACTTTGCACCTTTCGGGTAACTTCTGGCGCATGGAGGGCCAGCCGCCAGTGTTGTGCCTGGGCCCAAACAGTAGGTTCGCGTCCCTTGAGCCCTGACCTATCTGTAGGATTCTCCGGTGAAAGGAAGCAGGGCCAGGTGCCGGGCCCTCTTGATGGCCGTGGTCAGTCTCCGCTGGTGCCAAGCACAATTTCCGGAGATTCGCCGGGGGACGATTTTTCCCCGATCGGTAACGAACTTCCGCAAAAACTTGTCATCCTTGTAGTCGATTTCGTCCACTGCGTTCTCGCAGAAACGACAAGTCTTTCTTTTCCTACGCTCGAACTCTACCATAATGGATTTACTCTCCAGCTTGATGATTCAATTGGCTCATGCCGGAAATTTCGGACCGGCCCGAGTTTGCGTCCGGATTTCGAAAGAAGTCCCGTGTCGCTCTGCCGAGCCAGGCCCGTTCTGCTTTTCTATCCCCGAACCGAGCCTGCAGGCCTTTTCCGCACGAAGACCCTCTTGGCCTCAAGCTCTTTTCACCGCCTACGCGGCTAATCCCGTCTTAAGCAGCCGGCTGCAGTCTCATTCGGGCCGGGTGGAATTGGATCCCACCCCCTCCTTTTTCTTCTCTACCTTCTTCTCCTCAGCTTCCTCTGTGGAGAGCACGGTCAGATACCTTAGGCAGGACTCGTTTAGCCCAAAGGACCTCTCCAGCTCCGTGGGCACGTTTCCGTCGCCCTCGAAGTGGATCAGGGTGTAGAATCCTTGCACCTTCTTTTTGATGGGATAGGCAAACTTCCTCAGTCCCCATTTCTCGGTCTTTACTATCTTACCCTTGCGGCTGGTAATCAGCTCCTCAACCTTTTCGATTTCCTTCTGAATCCGGGAGTCATCCAGGGACGGGTCCAACACGAATACCGTCTCGTACATGCTCAACCTATCACCTCCAGTCACGTCTCTTTTTGTTTGACGTGGCAACTCAGCGGTTTTTGCCGGCCATCGGACGCATTCATGCCTTCAGCCGGGCGAGCGGACTCAGGCGTTGAACCGGCTCATACTATCCTGCAGGTCCCAGGTCAACGCATTCTCCACCGCCATGCAGGCCGTCTCAATCATCTTGTGCACTGTCTCTTCTTCTTCCTTTTCAAAGCTGCTCAACACGAACTCCTCCAGCTCCACGCCCTCAGGTGCCTCCCCCACCCCCATCCTCAAACGGGCAAACAGAACCGAGTTTAGCTGATAGATGACCGACTTGAGCCCTTTGTGTCCGCCGTCTGTTCCTTTCTCTCTTATCCTTATCCTGCCCAAAGGGAGACTCACGTCGTCGCAGACGACCAGGAGATTTTCGATTCCCCGCCCGAAATCATCCATGGCCTGTACCACCGCCTCACCGCTGGCGTTGACATAGGTGAGAGGCTTGATCAGAACGACGCTTTCTCCCTTCCGTTTCTCGATCTGGCTGAAGAGATAATTTCCTTTCCCGGACTGGAAGCTCTGCTCGTTTCTGGTCGCCAGGCGGTCCACCACTTCGTAACCCAGGTTGTGACGTGTTTTCTGGTACCTCTCTCCAGGATTTCCCAGACCAACGATCAGGTTCAACATCAAAAGAAAAAGCCGTCAACCGTCCCCGGCAATTCGCTTGGACGCCTTTCGCACACGAGACCAATTATAGAACCATATACTCATTTGTCAAGAAAAAGTTTGAATTGTAGCTGGCCCCGCGCTGTAAGCGTATCTGTGGTTGCAGGCCAATCTTTCATCCTCTTTGCGCATGTTTCCGTTTTCCGCGGCGAATTCCCGACGTGTTTGCGCAAAGGCTCCGGAGCCTGATGCTTTTGTCAGCAAGCTCGGAATGCAGTCCGTGCGGCATGAGCTCCTCAGTCGACGTTTGCCCGATTGCTTCATTTGAGAACGGCGTTCAGCAAGCTGGACCGAACAGTCAAACCGGCTGCAACACTGAAGTGTGGTCAAGACGCTCTCCAGAAGCAGTAATTCTCTCAAGCTTATTATATGGAAAAAGCCTGGTCTTCTGCCGATATTCAAGTAAATAGGAGATTTTCGGGGCACTCTGATCCGAGATGCCCAAGGTTTGAACCATGGCTTCGAAAAGACAGAGAACGTTCTGGTCGGCTCTCTCCCAGCCGAAATGGATTTTCTGGCTCATCAGAGGGATAATTTTCCTGAGCTTCGCATTCTGGTTTCTCTTCTCCACCGGGTACGACCAGCGAATGTGGCTGCTCTTGGCCATCTTTCTGGCCTATTCTCTTGTCGCATCGGTCTGGGCCAGGAAAGCCAAGGCGGACGGCGAAAAATCCTACTTCTTGACCAGTTTCCTGGACATCGTTTTCATTACCCTTGTGGGGCTGATGACCGGCGGAAAGGAAAGCGGATTCTTCTTTCTTTGTTTTCTGGTGGTTCCCTTTGGAAGCTACGTTGCGGGACTGGTTCCGGGATTCGCTCTGGCGTTTCTCTCCTCCATCTTCTTTCTCTCCGTGCATGCGGGAGACCTGGGATCGATCTCCGTAAGCTCGGTATTGGTAAAGACCCTGGCATTGTGGGCTCTGGCCATCACCGTGGGCGTGGTGGTTAAAGAAATGAAATCCTCCAGATCAAAACTCTTGAGGATGTTTGACGTTTTGAATCAAAGAACCTCCGAACTGGAAAAATCGCAGGCCCAGATCGAGAGTATCTATGAGACGTCCCGCAGTCTGGGAGAGAGATTGAATTTGGACGAGGTGGTGGAAGAGATATTGCGTATCGTGCAAAAGATAATGCGGTATCAGTTCTTCTCCATCTTCCTCCTGACCGATCGACGGGCACTCTCCCTTTTGGGTCAGATAAAGGAAGGAAAGATGGCAGCCGCAGCCCGGCAAAGCCAGGAGCGTTTAAGCGGGATCTTCAGCTTGGTGGTCGAGGGTGGAAAGCCTGTCAGAGTTTTCGACGTCAACAAGGAGCCAGATCTTGGAGCAGGCCCCGGGGAAACCAGGTCGTTGATGGCTGTACCCCTGGTTTCTCGGAAAAACGTGATAGGACTGATGGAAGCGCGTTCCACCAAGACCGGAGCCTTCCTGGATCAAGACGAGAAGATCTTTTCCATCCTGGCTGGATCGGCTGCCCTGGCAATCGAGAACGCACTGCTGCACCAAAAGACCCAGGAGCTGACCATAGTCGACGATCTCACCGGTCTTTACAATTACCGCTACTTCACCCGCAAGCTGGAAACTGAGATCGTCAGGGCGCAGAGATACCACCAGCCCCTGTCTCTCATAATGATAGACATAGACTGGTTCAAGAAATGCAACGACACCCACGGTCATCTTTTCGGCAACCTGGTTTTGAAGGACCTCGCAGACAGAACCAAGGAATCGGTGCGAGAGGTGGACGTGGTATGTCGCTACGGCGGTGAGGAGTTTGTCGTAATCCTTCCCCAGACCAATAAGACCGACGCCCAGATGATCGGAGAGAGAATCAGATGCTCCGCGGAATCCGCGGACTTTGTAAGTGAAAGTGGCGAGTCCAGAGCAAAGATCACGGTGAGCCTGGGCATTGCCTCCTTCCCGGAGAACGGAAGGACGTCCAAGGAGTTGATCGAAAGCGTGGACCAAGCTTTATACCTGGCAAAGGGGCGGGGCAAAAACCTAGTCTGCACGGTCTAGGGCTGCGTTGCGGACCCCTCCATATAAAAGCACCCTTCTGATCCCCCATTGAACCTAAGGCAGGTTGGAAAAGCCACGACGAAGCGCCGCGTCCAGACGCTTCCTGAGGTCTGAGAAATCACCCGGATCTTATCTCAGCCTAGGAGTCCACCCGTCTTGGCCCGAGCGCGATGAATCAGTGGACTGCGCCAGCCATCGTTCGGAGAAGCGTGCTCGAACTTCTGGCCTCTTCCGCCGGCTGCCACGCAGGCTGGGCTCCGGGCCCTCCCCGGGGTTGGACTGAAAGGCGTCTCGGATTCAATTGCGGACTGAGGGAGCGAAGCGCAATTTCCCTCGACAAGACAGATAGGAAAAGCCCTTCTGGAAAGGGGGGCCCCGGGGCGGGCTTAGAGACATTTGGACTAAGTCAGTCCCGAATTTACCCCGAGGTCGGTTCGACGATCTTTCCCATGAACAGGATAGTCTGAGATCGATTCTCTCGAATAGCAAATATAAAGGGTCTATCCACCCTCATCCAGAAACCGGCAGGCTCGACCGACGTGACGCCTACAGTCACCGAGGTAACCGCCGCCGCTTCCGTGCCTTCCTCGTTGACTTCCACAAATGACTTGTGTATGACCTCGCTTATGTACGCGTTCACCGGCCCCCGGTAAAGATTGGTGAAATCTGCTCCTGAAGGGTCGAAGGCTATGCCCATGCCCAAAGCCTTCAGAGCATCATTTAGTTTCAGCCCGAATTGGAGGGTGAATCGGGGCAGCTGGATGCTTCCTTTTCGCTTGGAGAAACTGTTTACCCACCTGCTCCAGTTTTCCTGGTCGAATTCAATTATCAGAGAATCGATGCTCGTCTGCAGCCGCGGCAGAAAGACGACCATGCTGAACTCCCCATCACCATAGGGCAGATCGATGGCCTGAAATGCAGAGTTTTCGAAATATTGAAACTGGCCTTCCTGAGTCATGAGCTTGCAGGACCTCTTGGAGCCGTCCAGCAGATGAAAGTCAGCGTCCTCGGTGAGGTCTTTCTCGAACTGGTAAGTCCACAGTCCCTTGAAGTAGATGGCGTTTATCAGAAACATGATGGTATAAGGACTGATGGGCGGCTTCACGATCTGCTTTATCTTTCCATTCGTATTCTCATCCACCCAGCGGTTGATCACATCTGCTGCGCCCGTACTCGAGAAATCCAGACCCGTGACTAAAGCATCGAAATATTCCTTGTTCAGATCGATGAACTCCTGTTTGAACTCGACTTCTTCTCTGCACCAAATGGAATTGGCGATCTGGAATTTGACCTTGGGATCCAGTTGGCTCAAAAGCTCAATCAAGGTCTTGTAGGACTTGTTCACCTCCTCCAGCGTCATTCCGGAAAGCTCCAGCGTCTTCTGCACGGCCTCCCGCGTCTCTCCGCCGGCGCCATTGTACGTCATACCCAGCGCCATGGAGACGCTTAAAGGGGAGATAAAGACGTTTTCGTTTTTCTTCTCCTGAACGATCTGTTTGAAGAGCTTGAAACCAAACCTGTTGTCCGACTCCACCAGAAGCTTCTCAGCGGCGGTCAATTCCCGCACACCGGCACGCTCGGTCGCCACGGGGCTGGTGGAACACTGCAGTAGCATGAGGCCCATCAAGAGGACCAGGAATACGGTTATTCTCCCAGACATGAGGCACTCCTTGTTTTTCTAAATTGCGGTCGGTTTGGTGCGGAACTTGGATTTCCTCTCCTCAAATTGGGATACGCCGGACTCTGAGACTGAATTTGACGCGCATATTCTCTTCTTCACGCGCCTAGACGATGCACAGCTGATGGCTTGATTCCATTTGACAAGGTTTGGATGAGAGCGTTAATTTAGAACGCGAACCGCTGGCAGC